>DASYMM010000120.1:0-6095 GCA_036009085.1 Pyrinomonadaceae bacterium
CACTAACGCGGCTCAAACGCCCACCGTCGCGTCGCGGCTCAAAACAAATTTGCTTTAACTCGTCCCTTGTCACTCGTCACTCGTCACTTTCTAGTGATCGCTTCGTCTTCGACTTCGCCGCCTTTGCTGATGGGCACTTCGGAAGTTTTGTAGCCGAGGCCGCGTTCTTCCGTGTCGAGGTCGGCGGGCGGGAGCGGGGGGAGCGCGCCGGTGAGCGGCGGCGGGTTGAAGCCGGGATAGTCAACGCGCGAGTGGTAGATGGCGACGAGCGAGGCGATCATGGATTCCTTGATCGTCGTCAGTTCGCGCAAGGAGAGATCGCATTCGTCGAGTTGGCCGTCGCTGACGATGGCGTCGAAGATTTTGCTGACGATGCTGCGGATGTTTTCGGGGTCGGGACGCGCCAGAGAACGCGCCGCCGCCTCGCACGAATCGGCCAGCATCATGATCGCAGATTCCTTGAACTGCGGCCTCGGCCCCGGATAACGAAACTCCGCTTCGTTCACCTTATCGCCGTGGATGGCCTGCGCCTGCGCTCTGCGCAAAAAGTAATGGAGCGTGCGCGTGCCGTGGTGCTGCGGGATGAAGGCGGCGATCTTGGCAGGCAGCCCGATCTCTCTGGCGAGTTTCTGCCCGTAGGTGACGTGGCTGGTGATGATCTTCGCGCTGCTCGAAGGGCGCAGGCGGTCGTGCGGGTTCGTGCCCGTTTGATTTTCGACAAACATGTCGGGCGCGGCGAGTTTGCCGATGTCGTGATAGAGCGCGCCGATGCGCGCGAGCAAAGCGTTCGCGCCGATGGAACGACAGGCTTCTTCCGTCAGTTGCCCGACGGCGTGCGAGTGCTGGTTCGTGCCGGGCGCGCGCAAGGCGAGTTGACCGAGCACTGGAATGTCTGCGTTCGACAGTTCGAGCAGTTTTACGTCCGTCAGGATGCCGAAGAGCGATTCATAGACGGGCATCGCGCCCGCCGTGAAGATCGTCGTGAACAGACCGCCGAGCAGGCCGCAGCCGACGGCCATCAGGATCGTACCGAGCGTGAGCGGTTCCTGCGCCGCGAGGATCAGGGCGAGCGCGGCGGCGGCATTGATGCCCGCCACGAAGAGACCTGCGACCGTCACCGACTGGCGTTCGCTGTAGCGACCGATGCCGTAGATCGCCGCCGACGAAGAGACCATCGCGTAGCAGGCCATCAACATGCCGTTCGGCGAAACCAGACCGGCAAAGAGGGCGGTGATGGTGGCGGCGGTCAAGGCGAGCGGCCCGTCCATCAGGAGCGCGACGAGCAGCGTCGCCACCGCGAAGGGAATCGCGAGAGTCCAGAGCGTCGCGTCGTTCCACGGGGCGACGACGGATTGCGCGGCGATAGTCTCCGCTAGAATCGCGCCCGTTCGCATCAGGATCACTTGAATCAAAATGGCGGACGCGACGAGCGTGAAGGCGCGTCCCTTGGAAAGCGAGAGGGTCGAGGTCTGGCTGCGATGCTCGATGAATTTCCACGCGCCGAGATAGAGCGCGGCGACGATGAGCAGGAGGCCGATGAAGTGTTGCGGGCGGCGTCCCGTGTCGCTGTATTTGCTGATGGCGTCAAACTGCGCGAGCATCTTCGTCGTCACAGTGTCGCCTGAACGCGCGACGACTTGATTGCGTTTAAGCGCGATGAGCGCGGGCGGCGAGTCAGGAGAGACGGCGCGGGCGGCTTGCGTGGCGCGTTCGTCAACGGCGGTGATGTCTGCGGGAGAGACGACGCTGGCGTGCACGATGTCGCCTTCGTTGTACATCTGCGCGGGCAATTGCGTGTGAATCTGCGCGAGCAGGAGTGTCGTGACGAGCGAAAGAATTGTGAAGCAGATGACGAACAGGGTCGTCGGGCGAAACCAATCGCGGAGTTGCGCGAGCCTGCGGACGACGGCGCGGCGCGCATCGGTGAAACGGTTGGTGTACTTGGGGCGGCGACGGCTACTCATCTTCTTGAAAATTTACTTGGAATGATGCGCGACGCGTTCGGCGTGCGGGGCGTGCTTTCTCGCGGTTGATGCGGGCGCGTGCCCCTCGCTCGTGAGATCGCGCGCGAGGATCGCCCCGGCCATCTCAAGCATCGGGCGCAATGTGCGCGCGTCCGTGGCGGAGACGGCGATGCACTGGCGGCGCGAGTTATCGGTGCAGGTCTGGCGCAGGATCGCTTCGAGCGTTTCGGCGTCAACGAGGTCGGCCTTGTTGAAGACGACGAGGCGCGGGATGTTGCCGAAATCGAGATCGGCCAGAATCTTGTCCACCGATTCGAGTTGTTGTTCCCAACGCGGGTTCGAGGCGTCAATCAGGTGGATGAGAAGATCGCTGTCCGAAATCTCTTCGAGCGTGGCGCGGAAGGCGGCGATCAAGTCGGGCGGCAAATCGCGTATGAAGCCGACGGTGTCGTTTAAGATAACTTCCTGTTCGTAGGGGAGACGCAGGCGGCGCGAAGTCGGGTCGAGCGTGGCGAACATGCGTTGCTCGGCGTGGACGCTGCTCGACGTGAGCGTGTTCAGGAGCGTGGACTTTCCGGCGTTGGTGTAGCCGACGATGGAGATGATCGGCAGTTCGCGGCGCGTGCGTTCCTTGCGTCGCTGCTGGCGACGCTGGCGCAGCGTCTCGATCTCTTTGTCGAGGCGGTTGATGCGGTCGCGCACGCGGCGTCGGTCGGTTTCCAGTTTCGTTTCGCCGGGGCCGCGCCCGCCGATGCCGCCCGCGAGACGCGAGAAGGCGGAGTCTTGCCCCGTGATGAGACGCGGCAGGAGATATTTTAACTGCGCGAGTTCAACCTGAATTTTGCCTTCGCGCGATTCGGCGCGCTGGGCGAAGATGTCGAGGATGAGTTGGGCGCGGTCTATGACTTTGAGATCGGTGGCTTCGGAGAGCGAACGGACTTGCGCGGGCGAGAGTTCGCGGTCGAAGACGATGAGGTCTGCGCCAAGGCGCAAGGCGCGCACGAGCAGTTCGTCAATTTTGCCGCGACCGAGTAAGGTGCGCGGGTCAATCGTGGCGCGACGCTGGATGATGTGGTCGAGCACCATGAGATTCGCGGAAGCGGCGAGTTCGCGCAGTTCGGCCATGGATTCTTCGGCGTCGGAACTCGAACCCGTGGCGACGCCGACGAGGATGGCGCGGTCTTTACCTTCGGCGCGACGCGTGGTGCGGCGGTTGCGCGCCATTTCGTCTTCGAGCGAGTTGATGAGCGCGAGAAAATCAACGTCGAGTTGCGAGGGAATCTGCGGGTCGAGGAAGACGTAAGGGTCGCCGAGGTTGCCGTCTTCGTGTTCGGCGATGGTGGTCGGCAGAAGATGCGCGGCGCGCACGAGTCCGGGCAGTCCGGTGCGCTGCTCGACATCCACGACCGCCATCAGGTCTAGACGAAGCAAAGCGAGATCGGTCAAGTCGTCCTGCGTCAACTCTTCGCCGCGCAGGTGCGTGTGGACGCAGCGCAGTCCGCGAAAACGGTCTGCGGCGACGCGCGTGCGGCGCAGGTCGGGCAGTTCGATGCGCTTGGCATCGCCGACGATGACCGACTCGATGTAGCCCTTGCGATCAATGAGCGCGCCGATCTGCCTGCCGGTTTCGTGCGAGAGTTCGGAGAGCTGGCGGGCAAACTCCGGCGTCACGATCTGCTGCGGCGAGATGCGCCGCGAGTAGAGCTTTTCGATGCGGCGGAGTTGATTGGGTTTGAGTCCCTGCGTGTTGCCGTGAACGGTGCTGATGTTTGCTGCCCCCTTTGTATTTAGAACGTCCGCGCGCGTGCGCCTTCTCGTGTGCGACAAGCAACGGCAGCCGCACGCGCTCGTTGGCGTGGCGGTTGCGGCTGGAAGCTAGAGAGGGAGGGATGCGAGCGGTATGATTCGGACGCCGTGTGAAGCCTTGTGCTGTTGCCCTGCGAAAACACTTCGCTTGGTCATGTTAAGCCGCGCGTGCGCTGAATCGTTCAGCCGTGCCGGATAAAAAACGCGCGCTTCTTTCGTGTGACTCGCTAAATCTAAAAGTCGTCAGGCGCGGATTATAGCATAGCCGCCGCGCCTGCAAGCAGCGCGACGGACACGAAATGCGCGGCGCGCAAATAACGCCTGCGTGGACACAATTCATGCGCGCGGCGTATGATTGAGAACACTCAGCCATCAGCCATCAGCCGTCAGCCGTCAGCTATTAGCAATCTGTTGCTCAAAGCGCGGCGTGCGTCATTTCAAAACATACTGCTTTGGCTGACCGCTGATAACCGACGGCTGACAGCCTCTTTCGGAGAAACACTAATGAGCGAGGGAAGAACGATTACGCGGATTGATCCGACGGCGGCGATTCCGGGCGGCGAGCTCGTGATCGAGTGCGAAGCTTACGACACGAGCAACTTGCGCGCGTGTCGCGCAGACTTCGACGGCGAGCGCGGCTGGTTGGTCGGCGCATCGCCGCGACGCGTGCTGGCGATTGTGCCGGAGTCCGATTGGGGCGGCGAAGTCGAAGTGCGCTTGCACAGCGGCGACGCGCAACAGAGCGCGCCCGTGCGCGTTAAGGTCGGGCGCAAGCTCGCCGACGACCTGCACATGGTCGCCAGCCCCGCTTTCGACCCAGACGACGGCTCGCTCTACGTGACGCGTTCCGGCACGCGCGGGCAGAAAGAACCCGTCTCGCTTTTCCACATTGACACGAGCGGCGCGATCCACGACGTGACGGGCGACATCACAAACCCGACCGGCCTCGCCTTCGATTCGTCCGGGCGTCTCTTCGTCACGAGCCGCAACGACGAGATCGTCTATCGCCTCGCGCAGTTCAACGAAGCCGTCCCTTTCGCGCGCAACCTCGGCGTCGCCACCGGCCTCGCCTTCGACCGGCAGGGGCGCATGTACGTCGGCGACCGCACGGGCACGATCTATCGCGTCAATTCCATCGGCGAAGTGCAGCCGTGGGCGCAACTCGAACCGTCCGTCGCGGCCTATCATCTCGCCTTCGGCGCAGACGACGCGCTCTACGTCACGGGGCCGACCGTATCGAGCCACGACGCGGTGATGCGCATTGACGCAAACGGCAAGGCGGAGGTTTTCTTCCGTGGCCTCGGGCGACCGGGCGGCTTGGCTTTCGACACGGAGGGCTTCCTCTACGTCGCCGCGTCTTATCGCGCGCGGCGCGGCATCGTGCGTATCTCGCCCGACGCGATGGACGCGCGCCTCGTCGTCGCCGGAATGAACGTCGTCGGCCTCGCTTTCAGCGCGCAGGGCGACATGGTCGTCGCCACCAACGAAGCGGTTTACAGCCTGCCGCTCGGCGTTCACGGAATGTTGTTGAAATAGTCAGTTGTCCGTGGTCAGTTGTCGGTTGCATGTGGCTTTCCCGGCAAGTTGCTAATGATTGAGTCGGACAACTGACCACTGACCGGGGACAACTGACTGCTGTTTTTGACACCCCTGCGAGCGCATGTTAGTGTGACGGTTCATTGGGGAAACGACCGAAAATGCTTGTGAGTTTAAGTTATGGATGAAGCGCGCATCGGACAATTTATTCTCTACATGGTGGCGCTCATCTTTTCGCTCTCCGTGCACGAGGCGATGCACGCGTGGATGTCGAATCGCTTCGGCGACGATCTGGCGCACAGTCAGGGACGCGTCTCTCTAAGTCCGGTGACGCACGTTGATCCAATCGGCACGCTGCTGTTTCCGGCCATCGCTTTTTTTTACCACATGCCGCTGCTCGGTTGGGCACGCCCGACGCCTGTGAACCCTCTGCGTTGGCGCGATAAACGTGTGGCGAATTTCTGGGTGTCAATCGCGGGGATTCTGGGAAACCTCGCCATCGCCATCGTTATCGGGATTATCATTCTGGTCTTGATGAACATGGGATTGATCTTGAAGGCGCGGCAGGGTGGGCTGGATTGGCTACGCGCTGCCGATCCCGAATCCACCATGCAGGGCGTATCCGCGTTGCTTGAAACGTTTTTCCAGATGAACATCGGCCTCGCCGTGTTCAACCTGTTTCCGATTCCGCCGCTCGACGGCAGCAAGATTCTCAGCAGCATTCTTCCTGAAAGTTTTGAATCAGCACTTCAATCGCTTGAGCAGTTTGGCTTCATCCTACTTTTCATC
>DASYMM010000121.1:0-4195 GCA_036009085.1 Pyrinomonadaceae bacterium
CAACGCCATCTCAGCAGTAAAATTAAGAGGCCGACGACGAGCGCGAGCGCGAAAGCGAGACCCGCGAGCAGGCGCATCCTTCGCGCACGCACCACCGACTGACCGTGCGCCAGATGCCACGCTTCGCCCGCCGCGCGCCGCCCCCCGCCGGAGGCCGGTTCGTGCCCCTCAACGCGCAGCCGCCACGCCCGCGCGCAATAGACGTACTCCGCCACCTCCGACGCGCGCAGATATTTCCCACGCCCCTTCAATCTCTCTCTCCGTCTGAAAGAATAAAAAATCGAAAACTTCGTTTCATCATAAACCAGAGACTCCGCTGTCGCTTCCGGCCGGCAATCGTCGCAATTAGTGACAGTAAATGCTGTTGACAACCGGAGCCGCTTGAATTATTGTGCTTCGCCATGAGCGCACAACTGGAAAAGATACGAAGTCAAAAATATATCGGCGTCGTCGAATTGGCGAGGCAGGCGGCCAGAATTCTGGCGGAGATCGGCACGACGCAGGATCGCGGCACGGTCAGCGAGATGCCGGACGAGCGCACGCTTCGCTACTATCTCGCGGAGGGCTTGCTCTCGCCCGCCGCTGAAAAACAGGGCACGGCCTCCGTCTTCGGTTATGTGCACCTTTTACAGTTGCTCGTCGTCAAGAAACTTCAATCCGAGCATTTGCCAATCCGCAAGATCAAAGAGTTGGTTGACGGGCGCACCGGGCGAGAGTTGGAACGTCTCCTCGGCCTCGACGCGAAAGCCGGGGCGAAGAACGAAGCCTTGAGCTATCTGGAAAAACTGCTCACCAGATCAACCTCGCCCGCCAACGCCCCTCCTGCCGACGCTTCCCGCAATCAAAACTTTGCCAGCCCCGCCGCCGCACCACACAGACCCACGCCGAATTTAGCCAGCGAACGACAAGCCGCGCCGTCGAGTCCGGCCAGTTGGTCGCGCGTGGAGATCGAGCCGGGGTTGGAGTTGCACGTGCGCGGCGATTACGCGCCGCCCGCCGAGACGAAGGGCGTGCGCCAACTCACGCGCTTGATCCTGAACGTGCTCGAAGCGTATCGCGGAGGCAAAAGCACGTCGCGGAAGTAAAGTGCATCGCGGAATTAAAAAGTCGAAAGTCCGCCCGGACGCGGGGAGCGTCGGGCGGGCTTTCTTTTTGCGCGCTACCGACATGGCTGTGTTGTTGGTATCCTGTTCAAGCGCGGCAGGCGTATCGTCTGCGCGCGAACAGCGTTTATGTCAAGATTCGATTCGGACACGGATGAAGGGGTCGTCACGGAGAGCGAGACGCGGCTCAAGCGTCCGCCACTCTATCAAGTCGTCCTGCACAACGACGACTTCACGACGATGGAATTTGTCGTGTACGTGTTGCAAAATGTCTTCCAGCGATCCGAGCCGGACGCCTTCCGCATCATGCTGCAAGTTCATCTGGAAGGCGTGGGCGTGGCCGGTGTCTATACCTACGAGATCGCGGAGATGAAGGTGTCGAAAGCGACGGAGCTGGCGCGCGCCAACGAGTTTCCGCTGCTCTGCACGATTGAAGAAAGCGCAGGCTAGATGTCAGATGTTAGATGCCGGATGCCAGTCTTCATCCTCTAACATCCGGCATCTAACATCTAACATCTGTTTTTTATGATTACGAGAGAATTACAAGCGACTTTGAGCGCAGCCGTGGAGGAAGCCATCGAGCGGAGACATGAATACGTCACGCTCGAACACCTGCTGCTCGCGCTCTTGTCAGACGCGACGGCGAGCAACGTCATACGCCATTGCGGCGGCGACACGGACGCGCTGCGACGCGCCCTCGAAAAATTCTTCGACGAGCGCGTGGAGCAACTGGCCGTAGACACGACGCATATCCCGGAGCAGACAGACACGTTCACGCGCACGCTGCAATACGCGATGCTACAGGCGCAGGGCAGCGGGCAGAAAGAGATCAACGGCGGCAACATCCTCGCCGCGCTCTTTCAGGCCGAACGCTCCTACGCCGTCTACCTGCTCAAGGGGCAGGGCATCACGCGTCTCGACGTGCTCAACTTTATCGCGCACGGCATCTCCAAAATCGCCGGAGGCTACGAACCCGCGGGCGGCGAGTTTGACGGCGCGACCGAAGGAGAGACGGATGCCCCGCCGGAACGCGACCCGCTCGCGGCCTTCACCGTCAATCTCAACGAGCGCGCGCGCGACGGCTTCATTGACCCGCTCATCGGGCGCAACGTCGAAGTCTTGCGCACGATTCAAATTCTCTGCCGTCGTCGCAAGAACAACCCGATCTACGTCGGCGAACCGGGCGTGGGCAAAACCGCCATCGCCGAAGGACTCGCCTTGAAGATTCAACAGAACGAAGTGCCCGAAGTTTTGCGCGACGCGCAAGTTTACGCGCTCGACATGGGCGCGGTGCTCGCGGGCACGAAATACCGTGGCGAGTTCGAGCAGCGTTTCAAAGCGATCATCAACGCGCTCAAAAAAATTCCCGCCGCGATTCTTTTCATAGACGAAATTCACACCATCGTCGGCGCGGGCGCGGTGTCGGGCGGTTCGATGGACGCCTCGAACATCATCAAGCCCGCGCTCGCCTCCGGCGAACTGCGCTGCATCGGTTCCACGACTTACGCCGAATACAAGAGCGCGTTTGAACGCGACCGCGCGCTCGCACGTCGTTTCCAGAAGATCGAGATCGGCGAACCGAGCCTCGCCGAGACGGTCGAGATTCTGCACGGCCTCAAGAGCTACTACGAAAAGCATCACGGCGTCACCTACGCGCCCGAAGCCATTCAACTCGCCGCCGAACTCGCCGCCAAGTACCTGCATGATCGTCTGCTGCCCGACAAAGCGATTGACGTGATGGACGAAGCGGGCGCGGCCTTGAAGTTGTTGCCGAAGGAAGAACGCCCGGAGACGGTCGGCACGAAAGAGATCGAGGTGGTGCTGGCGCGCATGGCGAAGATTCCGCCGAAGACCGTCGCGGGTTCGGAGCGCGACCGGCTGCGCGATTTGAAGGGCGAGTTGCAGGCTGTCATCTACGGGCAGGATCACGCCATCGAGCAGATCACAAACGCGATCAAGTTGTCGCGCTCCGGCCTTGGGAGTCCCGAAAAGCCCGTCGGCTCGTTTCTCTTTTCAGGCCCCACGGGAGTCGGCAAAACGGAACTCGCCAAACAACTCGCGCACGCGCTCGGCATCGAGTTCATACGCTTCGACATGAGCGAGTATGCCGAATCGCACACGGTCTCGCGTCTCATCGGCGCGCCGCCCGGCTACGTCGGCTTCGATCAGGGCGGCTTGCTCACAGACGCGATCAACAAGACGCCTTACGCCGTACTCGTCCTCGACGAGATCGAGAAAGCGCACCCGAACCTCTTCAACATTCTCTTGCAGGTGATGGATCACGCCACGCTCACCGACAACAACGGGAAGAAGGCGGATTTCCGCAACGTGATCTTGATCATGACGACGAACGCGGGCGCACAGGAGTTGAGCGCGGGCGGCATCGGCTTTCAGTCGAACACTTCGGGCAAGGGACAGGGGCGCGGCGCGATTGAACGCACGTTCAGCCCGGAGTTTCGCAATCGTTTGGACGCGTGGATCGCTTTCTCGTCGCTCAGTTTTGAAGTGATCGAAAAGGTGGTGGACAAGTTCATTAAAGAACTGAACGCGCAACTCGCGGAGCGAAACGTGCGCGTCGTGCCGGACGAAGCGGCGCGTGCGTGGCTGGCGGCGCGCGGGTTTGACCGGCTGTTCGGGGCGCGTCCGATGGGGCGTCTGATTCAGACGAAGATCAAGGAACCGCTGGCGGAAGAGTTGCTCTTCGGCGCGTCGCTCGCGGCGGGCGGCGAAGTCTCCGTACAGGTCGCGGACGACGAACTCAAACTCGGCTTCCCGTCCGCCGCCGGTTGATAGACTCCAAGTGCGTCGGTTGTAAGTTCACACTCGCGTTATGTCGGAGACAGACACCTCATATTTGCACCCTGCCGAGTTTTTCAAGCGGGACGTGAATCTGATCCGGTTCCCCGACCCGCGCGACGCGCCCTACGGAGACATCGTCGCCGTCGGCGGAAATCTACACACGCTCAATTTGCTGCGCGCCTACGAACGCGGGATTTTCCCCTGGCCGATTGAAGGCTGGCCGCTGACGTGGTTCTCGCCGCAGGAGCGCGCGATCATCGAGTTTAGGAATTTAAAGGTGCCGCGCAGTCTGG
>DASYMM010000122.1:0-3700 GCA_036009085.1 Pyrinomonadaceae bacterium
TCATTACGCACGAGCCAACCCTCTGTTACTGTGCGCTCCTCGAAACATGCCTCGACTGCATCTGCGACCCTAACCCAAACTGCTTCTCTCTCTGCAACGGGTAATTTTGCTAAAGGCTTATTCGGATTATTAATAGTTTGAAAATGAGCTAACTCAGGCGTCCGTTCAAAACGACAAGGATTAACAATAATGCAAAGAATTGTAGCTCCGCCATTCTTTGCGGCTTCAAGAAGAGATGGCAATTCATTATTGACGATGAAATCGGATGCAAGGAAATCCGCAGAAATTAGCAGAATGCCTACCTTAGCGGAAGAAATAGCATCTGCAATAGCATCACGCCAATTAGCCCCAGGAGTCATGCGCGTATCATCCCATACCTCTATCATGTAATTACGTTCTAGCGGTCGAAGATGAACACGCAATCGATTAAGCCAACGTTCATCTCGGTGGCTATAGCTTATAAACACTTTGTTTCGCATCATAATTAAGACTTCATATAGCTAGGTCTAACACTATTTCCCCCGCCCGCCTTTGCCGCCGCGCCCGCCCTTTTCGCGTTTGTGGCGTTCGACGAGGCGCAGGGGGGTGGCGAAGAAGTCGAACTCTTCGCGGAGGCGGTTTTGGAGGTAGCGTTCGTAGGAGAAGTGTAGGCCGGATTTGCTGCCCGCGCCGCCCGCCGTGAAGATGATGAAGGTGGGCGGGCGCACGCCGACCTGTGTGACGTATTGCACGCGCAGGCGCGAACGCCCGCCTTTGACGGGCGCGACCGCAGAGGGCGCACGCAGCGCGTCAATGGCGCGCTCGAAGAAGTCGTTGAGTTGCGAAGTGGAGATGCGCGTGCTGCGCGCACGGTTGGCGTGGATGGCGAGCGGCAGGAGGCGTTCGACGCGCTGCCCGGTGAGAGCGGAGATCGTGACGACGGGCGCCCATTCCAAAAACTTCATCTTCTGGCGCAGGTCGCGCTCAAACTCGTAGGGCGTGCCGGTCTCTTTGTTCAGGAGCGCGTCCCACTTATTGACGGCGATGATGATGGAGCATCCGGCTTCGAGCGCGTAGCCCGCGATGTGCGCGTCGAGCGCGGTCACGCCCTCGACGGCATCAACGACGACGACCGCCACGTCCGCGCGTTCGAGGCTGCGCCGCGCCATCACGACCGACAGTTTCTCGGCCATCTCCCCGGTCTTGCCCTTGCGCCTGATCCCTGCCGTGTCAATCAGACGAAAACGCTGCACGCGCCGCGCCGCCTCCGCGCCCGACTCGTTCCCCGCTTCGTCGCCCGCCGACGCTTCAACGTTCGCCGTAGTTTCGTCGCCCGCCGTTGCTTCCGTCTCCAAAGGCGTCGCTTCGTCGCCCGCGCGTATCGCTCCGACTATCCCGGCGTCGCTTTCTTCGTCCGCATCTTCGAGCGGCCATTCGAGCACGGTGTCAACCGCGTCGCGCGTGGTGCCCGCGAGCGGCGAGACGATGACGCGCTCCTCGCCGAGCAGGCGATTCAACAGGGACGACTTGCCCACGTTCGGTCGCCCGATGATCGCGAGACGTATCTCGCGCCGCTCTTCCTTGTCCACCTCAGCTTCGACGCCCGTGCCCGTCTCGAAACGCGCGACGAGCGCGTCCAAAAGTTCGCCCACGCCGTCGCCATGTTCAGCCGCGAGCGGATAGACGTTCTCGAAACCGAAGCGATAAAACTCTCCGGCGTCGGCCTCGAAACGCACTGCGTCCGTCTTGTTCGCCGCGACGAGCACGGGTTTTCCGGTCGAGCGCAGGAGGCGCGCGAGTTCTTCGTCGAGCGGCGTCAGCCCCGCGCGCGCGTCCACCACCCAGACGAGCGCGACGGCATCCTGAATCGCCGTCTCCGCCTGCTTCAAAATGTTCGCGGGGATCAAAGCGTCGTCGTCCGGCACGATGCCGCCCGTATCCACCACTTTGAAACGACGGCCAGCCCATTCCGCTTCGCCGTAGATGCGGTCGCGCGTGATGCCCGGTTCGTCGCCGACGATGGAACGCCGCTCGCCGACGAGACGGTTAAAGAGAGTTGACTTCCCCACGTTCGGACGCCCGACGATGGTGACGAGCGGCAGAAAGGCTCGCGCCTTCGTTGAAGACGCTTTCGCGCCCGGTTCACTAACTTCACTTGTACTCATAGCCACAGATGATGCGCTATACTTCCGCATCACGTCAAAGGACGCATCCCGCCCGCGCTCCTCTCGACGCAACGGACGCTCCCACGCCTCGCGGGAAAACACACGATGAAATGGCCTGACAGCATTTCGCGCTTACTTCATAAAGGTGCCGCGCCGTCGCACGTCGCAACGAGCGCGAGCGGCATCGCCGCGCATCTCGCGCTCGGCGAACGCGGCGAAGCCCTCGCCGCCGCGTATCTCGAACGCGCGGGCTACCGCCTCGTCGCCGCGAATTTCAAGTTGCCCGTGGGGAGAAATTTGCGCGGCGCAATCGTCCAGACCGAAATTGATCTCGTGGCTTACGAGGGCGACGTGCTCTGCTTCGTCGAAGTGAAGACGCGCGCCTCCGATTGGTTCGGCGCGCCCGAACAGAACGTTGACCGCCGCAAGCAACGCCAGATCACACGCGCCGCACGCGCCTATCGCCGCACCTTCGGACTCCAAGCCGCGCCCTACCGCTACGACGTGGTGAGCGTCATCCTCCCGCCCGCAACCCCCGAGGCTCCGCTCCCCAACCCGCGCCTCAAACTTCTTCGCAACTTCTGGACGGAAGCAAAATTTCGCAAACGTCTCTGGTCGGACACGAACGCGCCCTGAGTTTTGGTCGAAATTGGCCGAACTGCCAAGACAAAATCTTCACCGCAGAGACACAGAGAGCCGCAGAGTTAACGCAGAGAGTTGAATCCTTTCCTCTGCGTTAACTCTGCGGCTTCGTTCTGCGCCTCTGCGGTGAAGATTTTGATTATTTACTTCGTGTCCGTCGAAGCTTTTTGCTCCTGCGTGCGTGGTGGGGCGTTCTTGACGTACTTGTCGAACCAGTTGAGCATTTCGTAGAGGACGTGCTCGGTCGTCTCGCGCGCCGAGTAGCCGTGAGCTTCGAGCGGGAGCATGACGAGGCGTGCGGTGCCGCCCGTGCCGCGTATGGCCTGATACATGCGCTCGGATTGGATCGGGAACGTGCCCGTGTTGTTGTCGGCCTCGCCGTGAATCAGGAGCACAGGCTCCTTGATCTTGTGCGCGTTCATAAACGGCGAGACTTTGATGTACATCTCCGGCGCTTCCCACAAAATGCGCCGCTCGCTCTGAAAGCCGAAAGGCGTGAGCGTGCGATTGTACGCGCCGCTCCGTGCGATCCCGGCGCGGAACAGGTCGCTGTGCGCGAGCAAGTTCGCCGTCATAAACGCGCCGTAAGAGTGTCCGCCGACGCCGACGCGTTCCGGGTCTGTCACGCCCATCTCGGCGGCCTTGTTGATCGCAGCCTTCGCGCTCTCCACGATCTGTTCGACGTAAGTGTTGTTTACCGTTTCGGGATCGCCGACGACGGGCATCGTCGTGTTATCGAGGACGGCGTAGCCTTGCAGCAGGAAGAAGAGATGCGAAGGGCCGCCGATGGTGGTGAAGCGTTGCGTGGAGCCGGAGACCTGTCCGGCGGTGGCCGCGTCGTTGAACTCCAGAGGATAAGCCCAGATGACTGTGGGCAGGCGCGTGCCTTCTTTGTAGCCGGGCGGGAGATAGAG
>DASYMM010000123.1:0-4347 GCA_036009085.1 Pyrinomonadaceae bacterium
TCCCGGCATCCATCCGGCCGCTCCGTGCATCATAGTTTTGCCAAAATAGTTAATCGGTGATTGGCGCAAAAATTCGGCGCGCATGGCGAGCAATTTTGAGCCTGCGCGTTTTCTTACGAGTCAAGGGGTGTCGTTTAACAGTTGATAGTCCTGAGATTCTGTGGAAGTTCGGGACAAGGGGAAAAGTGATGTTTAATAGAGGAAAAATTTTCTCGGCTTTGGCGGCTGTGATGTTGGTCGCCGCCAGCGTGTGCGCGGTCGCTCCGGCGTCTGCCGCCGTCGCCGCCGGGAGCGCAGACAAGAAAGCAAAGAACGTGGCGCGCGTCAGCGTGCCGCTCAATCTTGCCGTGCTCGTGCAGGACGATCTGGTGTCGCGCGTGGGAAATGAGATCGACGTGACGCGCGAGTTTATACGCGAGTTGCCCGCAGGGTCGCGCGTGATGGTCGGCTATTTGACGAGCGGTTCGTTGCAGGTGCGTCAGAAGTTTACGGAAGACCTTGAGCAGGCAGGGCGCGCGCTGCGTATCCCTGCGGGGACGGAAACTTCGTCGCCCTACAATCCTTACGTGGAAGTCGTCGAAGCCCTGCGCCACTTTGAGGCGGACGGGAAGAATCGCAACGTCGTGTTGCTCATCTCCGACGGCCTCGACGTGTCGCGCGGGTTCGACTCGTTCACGTCCATCAACAGCATTGACATGGAACGCGCCGTGCGCGAAGCGAAACGCCGCAACGTCGTCGTCTATTCTTTCTACGCGCCCGCGGTTGGCCTGACGAGTTCAAACCGGCAGGCCGTCAGTTTCGGTCAGGGTGCGCTCAATCGCCTCTCGAACGAGACGGGCGGACGCGCCTTCTTTCAAGGCACGAGCTTCGTCAGCTTCAATCCTTACTTCGAGCGTCTGAGCCGGACGCTGAACAACGAGGCGGGAGTCGGTTTCTAACTCTCCGACGCCGCGCCGCCGCGCCGATTTTTACGCGGCGCGCTCCATCGAACGAAAGTTCACAGACGCCACCGAAAGCGACTTGCTTTCGGTGGCGTCTCCGTATGAAGCTGTTGGCGATTAGCTGTTAGCTTTTATCCAGATAGTTTTGTCTAAGCTGAAAGCTAACAGCTTCCAGTGAAAAAGTTTTGCCGCGCGTCGCCGACAGATGTTAAAGTGTGCGCCAACTTGCGCCCCCTCCGGCAGTTCCATTGCCACGGGCGGCGCGCCTCAAGTTGGCAGACCATGAAGACTAACAGTGGACGCGAATACTGCCTGATCGTCGAAGGCCCCTACCTGACGGAATCCGAGGCCGAGCACGCGCTCCGCGATCCGTTTATTGAAGACTGGGTTGAGCAGACCGGGCGGTTTCGCATACATAACCTGAAGGAGATAGAGGTTGTGCCCGGCGTCTCCCTCGGCATGCTCGGCGTGCGTTTGCTGGACGACGAGTTGTTCGAGATCGCCAGCCTCGACCCCGAACACCCGCTCACCGAACACAAGTCGAAGGGCGTCGCCGAAGCGCTCAACCGCCACGGCATGTTCGACGAAGTCAGCGTCGAGCCGCGCGAAGAAAGCGTCGGCGAAGAAACTGTGGGCGAAGAAACTGTCGGTGAAGACTAAGCCGCAGGCGCTATCGCCTTAGTTCGTGAAATGAGCTCGAAACTCACCCGCCGCGAACTGATTTTCAGGCCGGACGGTGCTACACTTAGTTGTCTGATCAAACAATGAATAGTTTTCTGAACGGGCGCGCGCGGGTCGTCGTCGGCGATATTACGCGGGAAGCGTCGGACGCCGTGGTGAATGCTGCGAACTCGACGCTGCTCGGCGGCGGCGGAGTGGACGGCGCGATCCACCGTGCGGGCGGCGCGCAGATTCTCGAAGAGTGTCGCGTCATCCGCAACACGCGTTACCCGAAAGGATTGCCGACGGGCGAGGCCGTCATCACGACCGGGGGGCAGTTGCCCGCGCGCTTTGTGATTCACACGGTCGGCCCCGTCTGGGGGCAGCACGCGGGGCGCGAGGCCGAACTGCTCGCCAACTGCTATCGCAACTCGATGGCCTTGGCCGTAGAACACAAACTCGCTTCGATAGCTTTCCCGGCCATCTCGACGGGGGCTTTCTATTACCCGCCGGACAAGGCTGCGCGCGTGGCCTCCGGGGCGATTCGGGAATTTTTAACGGGCGGCAGTGAGCTTGAAGCGCAACGGGAAGGGCAGGGCGGCCTGCAAGAAGTTCGCCTCGTCTTCTTTGCGGAGTCGGACGCTAAGATTTTTTTACGTCATCAAAAATTTGAGTAACTGTCAGTTGCCAGTTGTTAAGTTGAATCTTTAGTGACTAACGCCTGAATCACAAACTAACAACTGACAACTGACAACCTTTGAGGTTAATGGAACAAGTGGAAAACAGGTTGGGGCGCGCGCTGCCCGAAACTTTGAGCGCATTGGAACAGGTAGCTGCGAACTACTGGTGGAGTTGGGCGGCTGATGGCGCGTCGGTCTTTCGCGATCTAGACCCGCAGGTGTGGGAAGATGCGGAGTTGAACCCGCGCGCCTTGCTGCTCGATGTCTCCGAGTATCGCTTGATGCAGATGGCGACCGACCCGGTCTATGTCGAGCGCGTGCGCGTGCTCGCGGAACGGTTCGCGCACTACATGAATCCGCAGACGAAGACCTGGGCGCGTGAGAGCGCGCCGGGACTCACGCACGCAAGCCCCGTCGCCTATTTCTGCGCCGAGTTCGGCATACACACCTCGCTGCCGCTCTACTCCGGCGGCCTCGGCATGCTCGCGGGCGATCATCTGAAATCCGCGAGCGACCTCGGCCTCCCGCTCGCCGCCGTCGGCCTGCTCTATCATCAAGGCTACTTTCGCCAACGCCTGCGCCGCGACGGTTGGCAAGAAGAACACTACGGCACGATCAACCCGGACAAACTGCCGATTCAACTTCTGAACGACCCGGAGACGGGCGTGCCCCTGCGCGTCGAGTTGGAGATACGCGGGCGGCTCGTGCGTTTTCAGGCATGGCAGGTCGAGGTGGGGCGCGTGAAGTTGTACCTGCTCGACTCGAACCTCGCGGAGAACGACCACATTGATCGTCTCATCACAGGGCATCTCTACGGCGGCGACCGCGAGACGCGCTGCGTGCAGGAGATGGTCTTAGGGATCGCAGGCGTCAGGCTGCTCCGCAAACTCAAGGTCGAACCGCACGTCTTTCATCTCAACGAAGGCCACTCCGCTTTCCTGACGCTCGAACTCACGCGCGAACTCGTAGCGCAAGGAAAAACTTTCGACGAGGCCGCAAAACAGGTGCGCGCTCGCTGCGTCTTCACGACGCACACGCCCGTCGCCGCAGGCCACGACGAATTTTTGCCGCAACTCGTAGAGCATTGTTTCGGGCGCGGCTACACGGAATCCTTGACGCTCACGCACGAACAGTTTCTCGATCTCGGTCGCGTCGAGGCGGGCAACGAAAAGGAGTTGTTCGGACTCACCCCGCTCGCCTTGAAGATGTGCCGCACGACAAACGGCGTGAGCAAAACGCACGGCGAAGTCTCGCGCGATCTCTGGAAGAAATTGTATCCCGGCCTTAAGGTCGAAGAAGTGCCGATCACTTACATCACGAACGGCGTGCACGCGCCGACGTGGGTGTCGCCGCTGCTCGGTCGCCTGTATGAAGAACACGTCGCGGCGGATTGGGATGAGAACCAGTGCGATGTCGAAGTCTGGCGGCGCGGCGTGGCAAGGATGCCCGACGAAGATTTGTGGCGCGCGCATCGTTTGATGAAGCAAAAGCTCATCGCCTTCATCCGCGAGCGGCAATACTTCGTGCGTCTCCAGCGCGGCGAGAAGATGGAATTTGTCGAAGCGGCGCGCACCACGTTCGACCCGGAAGCGCTGACCATCGGCTTCGCGCGTCGCGTCGCGGCCTACAAGCGTTGGAGTCTGATCCTGACCGACCCGGACAGGCTCTTGAAGTTGATCAACGACGCGGAGCGTCCCGTGCAGTTCGTCTTCGCGGGCAAAGCGCACCCGCAGGACCAAGGCGCGAAGCAAATCCTGCAACAACTCGCGCTCTGGACACTCGACCCGCAAGTCATCAACCGCACGGTCTTTTTGCAGGACTACGATCAGGAGATCGCGCGCAAGATGGTGCAAGGCGTTGACGTGTGGTTGAACGTGCCCCGCCGCCCGCTCGAAGCGTCGGGCACGAGCGGCGAGAAAGTGGCGATGAATGGGGGCTTGAATTTCTCCATTCTCGACGGCTGGTGGCCGGAAGGCTACGACGGCACGAACGGTTGGGCTATCGGTGACATGCACGTCGAAGGCGAACAACACGAGGAAGACCTGCGCGACGCCGAATCGCTCTAC
>DASYMM010000124.1:0-2650 GCA_036009085.1 Pyrinomonadaceae bacterium
TAAATCGCCGTGTGTGAATCTGTCCAGATGCCCGCGCGCCGCTAGCTTCAAGGCGTCCGCCGGAGGAGAAGAGAACTTGTGAATCAAGACGGTGTGACCCTCGCGCTCGACCGTGTCTCGAAAAAATTCGACGACTTCGTGGCGGTTGATGAATTGAGTCTACAGGTTCGCGCCGGAAGAATTTTCGGCCTGATCGGGCCGAACGGGGCGGGCAAAACCACGACCATTCGCATGATCGTCAACATCCTCGCGCCCGATTCCGGTCGGATCGAACTCTTCGGCGAGCAGATGTCCGAGCGTTTGCAGGATCGCATCGGCTATCTGCCGGAGGAGCGCGGGCTGTATAAAAAGATGCGCGTCGGCGAGCAGTTGCGCTACTTCGGCGAGTTGAAAGGCTTGTCGGGGCGCGAGGCCGAGACGCAACTCGACCGCTGGCTGGCGCGTCTGAAACTCACCGATTGGAAGAACAATAAGACGGACGAACTCTCGAAGGGCATGCAGCAAAAGATTCAGTTTATCGCCACCGTGATGCACGCGCCCGATTTGCTCATCCTCGACGAAGTTTTCTCCGGCCTCGATCCCGTCAACGCCGAGTTGATGAAAGACGTGCTCCTCGAACTCAAGGCCGAGCAGCGCACGATCATCTTCTCCACGCACATGATGTCGCAGGCGGAGGAACTCTGCGACGACATCTGCCTCATCAATCGCTCGCGCAAAGTCTTGCAGGGCAGCTTGCGCGAAGTGAAGAGCAGCTTCGGGCGTCGCGCCGTCGCGCTTCGCGCGGAGGGCGGGAACGGTGCGTTAACTGATAACAAACTCGTGGCGAGCGTCAAGCCTTACGGCGACTACGTGGAAGTGTTGTTGGCCGAAGGCGCGGACGCGCAGGAGTTGCTGCATCGTCTGGTAGAAAGCGGGGCGCGCATCACGCGCTTCGAGCAGGTCGAGCCGAGTCTGCACGACATCTTTTTGCAGCAGGTGGGAGAGAGCGCATGAAGAAATTGCTGATTATCATCAAGCGCGAATACTTGCAGCGCGTTCGCACGAGGGGCTTCATCATTTCGTCTCTGCTTGGCCCCCTCATCATGGTCGGTTTTACGGTTGTGCCCGGCCTGCTCATCACGATGCAGACGGGCGGCGCAACGAAGATTGGCGTCGTTGACCTCACGGGAAAAATGTACGAGAGCGTGCGCGAGTCACTCCTGACGAGCCACGACGAAGAGGAGTACGAGGGCGCGCAAAAGAGCGGGGCGATGCCCGTCGAAGCCACGCCGGATCGTGAGGCGCAGATGCGGCAGGTGTCCAAAGCTCTCGGCACGCGCTACGAGGTCGAGCCGGTGGCAACGGGCGGTCGTTCGATTGAAGACATCAAGAACGATCTGAACGCGCGCGTGCGGAAAGGCGAGTTGGGCGTCTATCTCGTTTTGCCCGAAAAGATTTTGGAGGAGGGACGCGCGGAGTTCTACGGGCGCAACGTGAGCGACCCGATCACGACGGCGCAACTCCGCAACAGTTTGAACCGCGCCGTCTTCGAGCAACGCCTACGCGAGGCGAACATAGATCAGAACCGCGTGCGCCAATTGTCGAAAGAGATCGAATTGGAGACGACGAAGGTGAGCGAGAGCGGGCTTGAGCGCGACAGCGGCGGCGGTTTCGGGCTGGCGATGTTCATCGGCCTCTTCATCTACATGGCGATTTTGATGTACGGGCAGGCGATTCTCTCGTCGGTCGTGGAAGAGAAGACGACGCGCGTGGCGGAAGTGCTCTTCTCTTCGGTCAAACCGTTTCACTTGATGTTGGGTAAACTGTTGGGCGTCTCGCTCGTCGCCATCACGCAGTACGCGATCTGGGCGGTGGTGTTCGGCCTCTTCGTGCTCTACGGCGTCGGGATGCTCGCGGCGCGCGGGATGGACGTGCCGCTGCCGCCTGTGCCGCCGTCTCTGGTCATTTACATGCTGCTCTTCTTCGTCGTCGGATTCTTGATGTACGCGACGATCTACGTGCTGGTCGCCGCGATGGTGACGACGGAGAAAGAGGCGGGGCAGATGGCTCTGCCGGTGATTCTTATCTCCATCCTCAGCATCTACATGGCCTTCCCCGTCATACGCAATCCCAACTCGACGTTCGCCTTCTGGGTTTCCATCGCGCCGTTTCTCTCGCCCATCACGATGCTCGTGCGAATCGTGACGGAGACGCCGCCCTTCTGGCAGATCGCGCTCTCGCTCGGCATCGGGCTGGCGACGGTCGTGCTCTTCGTCTGGATCGCCGCGCGCATCTATCGCGTCGGCATGTTGATGTACGGCAAGAGCGCGAACATTCCCGAAGTGATGCGCTGGCTCAAACAGAGTTAACGGCTGAAGTTTTTATGGGCACTGAGATCGAGAAGAAGTACCGGATTGGAAGAGATGAGGCCGGGAAACTGCGTGAGCGTCTGCGTGCGGCGGGAGCCGACGCGCGGGGCGAAGAGTTTGAGGAAAACACTCTGTACGCGGGGCCGGGACTTGAGCAGGGCAATCGCGTGTTGCGCCTGCGGCGCGTCGAGGGCAGGGCGATCTTTACTTTCAAGGAGAGCCTGAGTTCGTCGGGCATCAGACGCCGACGCGAAGACGAGACGGCGGTTGAAGACGGCGACGCGCTCGCCGCCATACTCGAT
>DASYMM010000125.1:0-10505 GCA_036009085.1 Pyrinomonadaceae bacterium
ATCGAAGTCCCGGACAGGTACATCTGTTCTTTGGAGGCGATGGCGCTGACGTTGGCGTCGAGCGTGGGATTGTTGGCGACGAGATAATTGTTCGCCGACTGAGCCGCAACGAGTTTGTTGCCGGGCGCGACGAGGTCGGGCTTCAACAAGTTGTCGTAGTGGCGCGTGCGTTTGTTGTCTATCCAGTAGCTACGCGTCGGGCCACGCGAACTGTAGGTGGTCATCCGGTCGTCGGCGCGGGAGTTTGTGCCGAAGCTGTTGGCCGCGCCGATGGTGACGACGGAAGGCTCGTTTCCGGGCGAGTGAATCTGGCCGTAGAGTTCACGTCCCAAGCTATCCGTGCCTTCGTTGCCCGCCGCCGCGACGACGAGGATTCCGGCATCGGCCAGACGACGCGCGGCGCGGCAGAGCGGGTCGTATTTGTAAGAATCAACGGCAGCCGTGCCGAGGCTCATGTTGACGACTTTGATCTTGTAGGCGGCGTTTGCGCGATTGGTATAGACCCAGTCGAGCGCGCTCAACAAACTCGAAGTCGTGCCGCGTCCTTGAGAGTTGAGGACACGTAGATTGATGAGCTTGGAGTTGTAAGCGATGCCGCGATATGCGCCTTCTGCGACTACGCCGTTTCCGGCAGCCAAAGCAGCGACGTGCGTGCCGTGGCCGTAAGGATCGTCGGTGCGGTTTTCTCCGGTGAAGTCCTGTTGATAGACGATGCGCGATTTGTTGGCGGCGTCGAGGAAGGCTGTGTGATTCGGGTCAATGCCGGAATCGAGGATGACGATGCCGACGTTCGAGCCGTCGAGCGTCGTCCCTGAGCCGCCCATCGAGCGCGCGGCGTCTGCGCCGGTCGTCAGCGTGACGTGGCCGAGTTGTTTAACTTCGCGGTCGAGGGAGATGTATTCGACATCGGCGCGGTCGGCTAGAGCCTGCACGGCGGGAGCGGGGAGAGTCAGCGCACGCGCGCTGAAGTGGGAGTACTTGCGCGTTGTGTTGCCGTTATGATAGTTGATGTCCGAATCGAGCGACTGGTTCCACGCGCCGCTCGGTTGGACGATGATTTTGACGTTTTCGCCGTTTTTCGACTTGCCGATCTTTTCGCGCAGGTCTCCGGCGACCTTTTCCTTCTTCTCCTTCAAGGAGTTTGCGCGGGCCGCGCCGGACGGGAAGAGCCAAACGCAGAGCGTCGCCAGCAGCAGGAAAGCCGCGAGCTTCGAGGTGGGGGAAAACTTGTTGGAGCGTCTGGTCGAATTCATTTGATTAAATTTGAAGGCGAGAAAATTCTCTCGGGTGGTAACTGACGGGCGGCTTGCGACTTCAACTGGGGGTGCCGCCCGCAACAGTCTTCGGCAATGCTTGTGCCAGAGCGCGCTCGTGATAAAAACGCGAGAAAAGCGGGCGAAAACGCGTTGGTCTCGAAAATGAGCGAGACGACTCGAAAGCCCGTTCGGTCAGCCTGAGAGAGTTCGGTCAGTCATTTTGCAAACAGGACGAGAGCCGGAAGCGCGGCGTCGAGTTTGAAAGGCACGCGTGCGAGTAGTTCCATTTTTGGTTGAGGTGAAAGCTTTTGAAAGACTTTGAGACGTTGCCCGAAGAGGTAGAAATCTATCGCGACCGGATGTGGCAGCGCGAGCCGGAGAGCCGCGTGGAGAACGCTCTGGAGGCTGAACGGCTGATCGAGCGCGCGGGTTTTTGCGCGGCCATGACGGACGCGCGCAGGCCGGGCGCGTCGCTCTACGTGAGCGTGTGCGGGCGCAGAGATGCGCACATGCCGCGCAACGTGCAGAAAGACCCGGAGAGCAGCCAGGCGTGGGTGCTGAAAGACGAGATCATGCGTCGCGGTCGCGTCTATTACGCGAAACTCGCGAAGGCACGCGCGCTGTTCGTCGCGCCGCGACTCGTGCCGCATTTCAACGCGCTGTGGGGCGTGGGGCGCAGGGAAGAGAGCGCGCGCTTGTCTGCGGAGGCGCGGGCGGTGTTGAAAATCTTGCGCCGCGAATGGGAGATGGCGACGTGCGATCTCAGGATGACGGCGAAGATCGGCGAGCGTGCACAACTGACGCGCGCACTCGACGAGCTACAGCGTACGCTCAAAGTGATCCCTTGCGACGTGTTATACGAGCCGTGGTTCACGTATATCTGGACGCTGGCGGAGGGGCGGTTTGCGGCGGAGTTGAAAGTGCGTGTGAAGCGCGAGGTGGCTCTGCGCGAGGTGGCGCGCGCCTTTCTCGACGGGGCTGGACGAACCGGGCGCGGCGAACTGGCGAAAGTCACCGGACTCTCAAGACCCGACGCGGGGCTTGGCAATCGCGCGCTCGTCGCCGAAGGCTACGCCGTGCGTCTCGCCGACGGCGTCTATCAACTCGCCGATTTCGAGCAGCGATTTGCCGCGATGAACAACTGACTATTTCTTGCTTGGAAGCAGGAATCTTCTGTTTAACTTTAGAGCAGCTAACAAAACTTGATAAGGTAAAGCAGTGAACCACTAAACTACACGAAACGGCACGAAAAGGGTTCGTGTTATTTCGCGTGGTTTAGTAGTTACTGGTTTTATTAGTCGCTCTAGTTTGTCTCGCCGCTTGAGAGTTGTTTGTTGGCGCGCAGTTCTTGTTCAACTTGCTCGCGGGCTTCGCGTTCGAGACGCGCGTGTTCGAGCGAGTGGGGAACTTGCGTTTCCGCGAGTTCGAGGCGTTGGAGCGCGATGCGCGTCTCTTCGTCGCTGGCGTTGCGGCCTGCCGCCGCTTCGATCATCAAGAGGCGCGCTTCGGCCTGCGCGCGCCTCGCGGCGGCCTCGGCTTCGATTCGACCGAGGCGTTCGCGGTCGCCACGTAAATCTTCTTCCAGCGTCCCGCGTTCCGCCGAACCTAAACGCGCCGTCTCCTTGATTCTGCGCTCGACGGCGACGGCTTCGCGCTTCGCATTCGCAGCGACGCGCGCGGCTGTGACGCGTGCGGCGAGCGTTTCGCGGTAAGCGTCGGCGAGCAACAAATTGCGCGTCTCAATCTCACGGAGCGTGCGCCGCTCGGCTTTCGTCAACTCGTTTGTGAACCATGCCAGTTCGTCTGTCGTCACGCCGTCGGCGGCCAGACGGTTGCGTAGACGCTTCTCCCATTGCCAGCGAAAAATGAACAGGAGGACGACCACGAAGAGGCCGATGATCGAACCCACGGCAAGCGATGTCATGGCGAGCAACATGAACTCGCCCGCTTCCGCGCCCGACGCCGCGCCGAAATAACGAAACAGGAAATAGAGCGGCGCGGGCAGCGCAATGATCAAGAAGGCGAGCCACGGGGCTAACTTGAGGAGCAGGTGCGTCGTGCGCTCTTTCGCGGTGAGCCGTTTGCTGCTGCTGTTGCGTGTGTCGCTCATGTAAAGTGTTCTTCGCTTCGAGACAGACAGGCTATATAATGCCCTGTCAAAGAGGAAAGCGACAAGGCACACAGGAGAGATGATGAAAAAAGGATGGCCGCTGAAATTGCTCTTGCTGCTCGCGCTCGCCTGCGCCGCCGTTGTGGACGCCAAGCCGCGCCGGAACGTGGGCGCGCAGAAGGGCGACGGCAACGGCACGCGCCGCACGGAAACCCCACGCAGCGTGCGCTCCGTGACGATTCCGGTGACGCTCAGGTTGAAAGCTGAGCGTCCGGCGAGCGAGGAATTGCGCGTGCTCGACCTCGTCGTCTCCGAAGACGGCGAACGACAGGAGATACTTTCGACGCGCAGCGCAGCCGACCGCGCGCCCCTCGCCCTGACCCTGCTCGTGCAAGACGACCTCGTCTCTTCCATCGGTTTGGAGATCAGCGGCCTCGCCAATTTCATACGGGGTTTGCCGCAAGGCTCGCACGTCCAAATCGGTTACTTGCGCTCCGGCTCCCTCCAGTTAACACAAAAATTCACGACCGATCTCGAACGCGCCGCGAAAAAACTGCGCGTGCCCATCGGCTCGGCCAGCGCCGCTCCCTACAATCCTTACGTGCAGATTTACGACTCGCTCAAACGCTACGGCGGCGTGCCGCTCGGCACGCGCCGCGCCGTGCTCGTGATCTCCGACGGCCTCGACGTGTCGCGCGGGTTCGACAGTTCTTCGCCGACTCAGAGCGTTGACCTCGACCGAGCCATCGGCGAAGCGCAACGTCGCAGCGTGGCGATCTATGCGATTTACGCGCCGACCGTGGGACAGGGCGGCAGTACCGCGCTGGTCTCTAACGCGCAAGGCTCGCTCATGCGGCTCACGCAGGAAACCGGCGGCAAAGCGTTTTTTCAAGGCATGGGCGCGCCCGTCAGCTTCGCTCCTTTCCTGCGCGATGTCTCCGAGCGTCTCGCGCGCCAGTTTGCTTTAACTTATCTCTCGACGCACGCGGACAGAGGCTTCCATCGCATCAAGATTGATTCGCCCGACACTGCCGCCGAACTCGTCTATCCGGTCGGCTACACGCGAAAGTAAGTTCAATATCGGGGAGTGCATGGAACTCTCTGTGCCCCCTCTGTGTGCTCTGTGTTGAATGCTCGCTCAAGCTCACTCACCACGGCAGACACAGAGCACACAGAGAAAAGATAAGCTCCATGCAGTTGCATATCGAAGGACATCGAAAGTTGTCGGAGGAAGTTGGTGTACTTCAAACAATTCTACCTCGGTTGTCTCGCACACGCCTCGTACTTGATCGGCTCGGAAGGCGAAGCGGCGGTCGTCGATCCGCAGAGAGACATCGAGCAGTATCTCGCGGAGAGCGCGGCGCAGAACTTGAAGATCAAGTACGTCATTGAGACGCACCTGCATGCCGACTTCGTGAGCGGACACTGCGAACTCGCCGCGCGCACCGGAGCCGAGATCGTCTTCAGTCGCCACGCACGCGCAGCCTTTCCGCACCGCGCCGTGCAGGACGGCGACGAGATCAACTTGGGGCGCGTCACGCTGCGCTTCTGGGAGACGCCCGGCCACACGCCCGAAAGCATCTCCGTGCTCGTGATTGACACGGATGTTTCAAACGAGCCGCAGAAAGTTTTAACCGGCGACACGCTCTTTATCGGCGACGTGGGACGCCCCGATCTCTCCGGCGCACGCGGCCACACCGCCGAGACGATGGCCGCCATGCTCTACGAAAGCCTGCACGGCAAACTGCTCAAACTCAACGATGCGGTCGAAGTCTTTCCCGCGCACGGCGCAGGCTCGATGTGCGGTCGCAACATCTCGAAGGAGACTTCATCCACCATCGGCCAGCAGCGAAAGTTTAACTACGCACTCGCCGAGATGCCCAAGGCCGACTTCGTCCGCATGATGACGACGGGCATGCCCGCCGCTCCGAACTATTTCTCACGCGATGCCGAAATCAATCGCACGGGCGCAGGCGCGCTCGAAGCATTGCCGCGCCCGCAAGCGTTGACGCCGCGAGCGGTGTGGGAACAGATGCAACAGCCGGGCGCGCTCGTGTTAGACGTGCGCGCGGCGGCGGATTACGGAGCCGCGCATATTCCCCACTCGCTCAACATCGGCCTTGGCGGTCAGTTCGCCTCTTGGGCGGGCAGTTTGATCTCGCCGGAGTCAACGCTGATCATCGTCGCGGAGGATGAGACGAAGGCCGAAGAAGCGGTGCTGCGGCTCGCGCGCGTCGGGCTGGAAAACGTCAGCGGTTTCTTGCAGGGCGGGATGCAAGCTTGGGAACAGGCCGGACGCCCGACGGCCACCGTTCCGCAGATCACGGTTGACGAACTGCACCGGAGACTTGAAGCCGAACCGGATTTGCAAATTGTAGACGTGCGACGCTCCGGCGAATATGCGAGCGGACACGTCCCGCCCGCGCGCCTCGCGCCGCTCGCGGAGTTGTCGTCTAACTCGCTCGATTGGCTCGACCCGCAGCGACCCGTCGCCGTCATCTGCGCGGGCGGGTATCGTTCGAGCGCGGCCACCAGCCTGCTCGAAAGTCGCGGCTTCCGAAAACTCTACAACGTCACCGGCGGCACAGCGGCCTACATCGCGGCGGGCTATCCGGTTGAAGAGGAAACTCGCTAGCCGAATCTCAAATTTTGATTTAGGAGGGCGTATGAAGGTTCGTCACTTTCTTTTATCGTTGGTCGTATTGGCAGGACTGGCTAATTTTCCCCGGAGCGCATTCGGACAAGAACGGGATGAGGTGAATAAGGTTGTTAACGATTATTTATCCACTCAGAAATCTGACGGGCTAGACGCACAGGCACAGGGCACTGCTGTTGGCGATCTCAACGCTGACGGAAAGCCGGAGATTGTGCTCGTTTGGACGCAACTCGGGGCGACATTCTCAAATAACACGCTGACCATTTTCACCAAGACCAACACGGGTTACAGACCTCTGGCCTCGTTTCCACTCATTGGCGAGGCGGAATTGTCCACGGTGAAAAGCGGAATCGTATCTGTTAATCAGACGGTTTACGCGAAGAATGACCCGGTCTGTTGTCCGACCGTTAAAAAGGTGGGAAAGTACCGTTTGATGGGTAAGAAGATATTGGAAGTCAAGAAGTGAGTCGCTATTGAATAGCAATTCCCCGGCGTCTCTGCTCTGGCGGTCTTTTTCAGTCTGGTTGAAGTAGCCGTGAACGGTGAGTTATTTAGAGGAAAAGTGAGGGCGGCTAGAGGGTCTCGAACCCTCGACCTCAAGAACCACAATCTCGCGCTCTAACCAACTGAGCTATAGCCGCCACATAACGAAGCGTTAATGAATGAAGCAATATTACCGAAGCGGTCGCGGTCTGACAAGTCGCCAAGTTATCTGTCTGTTTAGTTGGAAATTGTCACGTCGAATACGCTGCAAAAACGGATGCCCCCGGCTGGGCTCGAACCAGCGACCCTCTGCTTAGAAGGCAGATGCTCTATCCACTGAGCTACGGGAGCGCACTCTTTAACGAGGCGGATGTTAGCATGCGCCTTACCTTTGCCGTCAACCGCCAAATTTGAACCGGCGCGCTAACATGGAGCCTCAAATGCGCGGCTCCGGTTAGTCGTTATATGGCAGGACTGACAGGACTCCTTTGAGTATGAATGTACAACGGATTCAACCGCGCTGGATCGCGCTGCTCGCCGCGACTGCCGCCGGCCTTTACCTGTGCTGGTTGATGCTTCTGCCCTTCATCAACGTGCTGGCGTGGGCGGCTGTGCTCGTGGTGGTGTTTTATCCCGTCCATCGTCGTCTCGTCGAGCGCACGAAGCGTCCGGCCACGAGCGCGCTCATCTCGTGCCTGCTCGTCATCTTCGTCATACTCCTGCCGCTCTCGCTCATCACGCTCGCCCTCGTGCGCGAATTTTCCCATGCGGCTCAGGGGCTGCAAGGTCAATTTAACGCCCTCTCCGATCCGAATTCATCCGTCGGGAGGCTTGTCGGGTGGATTTCGGCGAAACTCGGAAACTTCATAGACATCAAGCAACTGAGCGACCCCCAATCTATTCAAGACCATGTGCAACAGATGGTCGGCACGGTCGCGCAGCGCACGCTCGGACTCGTCGGCGGCGCGCTCGGCGTCGTCGTGCAGGTCTTCTTCATCATCTTCACGATGTACTACCTGTTTCGCGACGGAGCCAAGATCGTGCTTGCGCTGCCCGACGTGTTGCCGCTTGAGCGCGCACAGAGCGCAGAGATCATATCGCGCACGAGAGATGTGATCAGCGCGAGCGTCAACGGCGTGCTGGTCATCGCGGCGATTCAGGGCGCGCTCGGCGCAGTCGCTTTCTTTGCGCTCAAAGTTCCGTCCGCGCTCGTGTGGGGCGTCGTGATGACGTTTCTTTCGCTCATCCCGATGGCCGGAGCTTTCATCGTATGGATTCCGGCGGCGATCTTTCTGGCCGTGACGGGGCATTATGTTAAAGCCGCGCTACTGGTCGCGTGGGGCACGTTCGTGATCGGCACGGTGGACAATTTTCTCAGGCCGAAACTCGTCGGGGAGAGAACCAAACTTCACGAGTTGTTTATCTTCTTTTCCGTGCTCGGCGGCCTGCAAGTCTTCGGCGTGCTCGGATTGGTGCTCGGCCCCGTCGTGCTGGCCGTGACGCTCGCGCTGCTGGATGTAATGCGACACGTTGACCGCCACTCGACCGCCGCAGAGCAACAGCCCTCGTTTATCGAACACGGCGCGTTGAAGGATGAGTCCGCCACCGTGGCAGGCGAGGCGCGCGCCGCCCTCGAAGCGAGAGACACCGGAACAGTGGCTTCGCAGTGATCACATTCGACCGTGACGAGTCGCCGCCCGCGATTGCCGCACAGAGAAGAGTCATGACTGACGAAACGAAGAACCCCTGGACAGTGGTTTCGACACGGAAAGTTTACGAGAACAACTGGATCAGCGTCAGGGAGGACGCGGTTATCCAACCGGACGGCGAGCGGGGAATTTACGGTGTCGTTCATTTCAGGAACATCGCCGTCGGGGTGCTCGCCGTCGAAGATGATTTCGTCTATCTGGTCGGGCAGTATCGTTACCCGCTCGAACAATATTCTTGGGAGATACCCGAAGGCGGCTGCGGGGAAGGCGAAGACCCGCTCGGTGCGGCGCAGCGCGAACTGGAAGAGGAGACGGGGCTTCGCGCACGTCACTGGCGCAAACTGGGCGAAGCGCACCTGTCGAATTCCGTCTCGGACGAGCTTGCCATCTGGTTCGTGGCGACCGGATTGACTCAGGGCGAGCATCGCCCCGAAGGCACGGAGCAACTCGTGGTGCGGCGCGTCCCGTTCGCAGAAGCCTTGCGCATGGCAATGAGCGGCGAAATCAGCGACGCCATCAGCCAACTGGCGATCATGGGGTTTCGCCTGTTGAAAGAGACGCTTTGATGTGTGGACGCGTGCGCGGCTGTTTGCCAGTCGCGGCAGATTGAAATTTCATACGCTAAAAAGGCACAGACCGCCAACTCGAAAAGCTGGCGGTCTGTGCCTTTATGGGTCGAACTTTATTTTGAATTTATACTTGCGAGTGTATCAATTTACGCTGCATAACGCCCGTCAACGGTCACAGGCTCGGCGAAGACGCGACGACCGTTGAGCGCGTCATCAATGATTTCGCGGACGGCAGCCACATCGGGGTTAACATCCATGCGGTCGCAGGCCTTCAGGTGGCGCAAGATTCCCTCGGTGGCGATGTCGAGCGCCGCGCCGGTCAGCTTGGAATAACGGCGGGCTTGGATGTGGTCAATCACTTTGAGCCGCTCTTCCAGCGGCAATGTCACATTGAAAGTCACTTTACCTTCTGCTCCTTCTAGATTGGACTCGTAACCGAACTTCCCTTCGGGCTGCTCCAACTTATGAATACGCTACTTTAGATGCCCTACGCTTCTTTTGGGATGCGTTTCTGTTACATTTTCCGCAAAATTAGCACAAATCAGCCCTTCAATTTAAATTCCACTGTCCCTAGCGAACGATAGCTGTATCTGCGGAACGGAGGATTCTAAACGAAAACCCTGAAAATTACCAGAAAATAATTTCCCTGTGTGCGCGCCGGTGCGGAAACGCTTTTCGGGCGACGGGGAAGCCTGTAAGCCTCAATAAAATCAGTGGTTTAAAAGCCAGACGTGCGTGTCGGAGCGGGAGAGCGGGGCAGGCTTGGGTCGGACGGAGAATTGTGGAGGGGATATTTGCTCGCAAAAAGCAGGCGAAAGTTTGGGCTGATTAGCGGGGAGGGAGGAGAGAATTTTAAAAGATTGGGGAAAGAGGGAGAGTTAGCGGAAAACAAAGGACTTAGTTGACCATAAACATGCGACACCGCTTGCGAGTCGCGCGCAAGAATTTTGCGCCCTCAACTCGCAGGCGGCGCTATTAGTGCATGTCGAGAGTAAAAACAACGGTCGCAGCAGCCTATCTTTTAGGCACGACCGTATCTTTAATGCTCTTGCCAAGACGGAACTTAAGGGTCGTTTTGGCGGGAATTTGAATCGTCTCGCCGGTTTGAGGATTACGCCCCTCACGCGCTTTGCGTTCCGACAGCACCAATTTGCCAAAACCCGGCAGAGCGAACTCGCCGTTCTCTTTGACTTCGTTGCTCGCCAGTTCGGCCAGTTGATCGAAAAAGTCTTTCACCTGGGCACGCTTCAAGCCGGTTTTCTCAGCGAAATGGTTGAGAACCTCGGATTGCGTCATGCGTTTCTTGCCTTCTTTTGTCGCCATGTCGAAGTGTGGCTACCTCCTGCGGATTGGGAAGAATGAATAAATCTTACACGAGCAGATATATCACACAGTTACCCCTCGCGTCTGCAAAAAAAGCCACTTTTCGGCTTTTTTGTGAGAAAAATAGGAATTCCGGCTGCCGTCCGTCGCCGCCGGGTGACAAATCAACCAAACTGACCAGTGCCGCTCTCCCATTTCCGAACGGCAAACTCTCAGGAATCGGGGCGGAGTGATTCGAACACTCGACCTCTCGGTCCCAAACCGAGCGCACTACCAGGCTGTGCTACGCCCCGCAAAGTAACTCTTTGTTTTCCGGCTATTTGAACGTTACACGGTTGCGCGTTCCTGTCGTGTTACCGCCATTTGCTGAGTCATTAAGTAGATGATTCAGTAGATGGC
>DASYMM010000126.1:0-3451 GCA_036009085.1 Pyrinomonadaceae bacterium
GGCCCTGTGGTGGTGCGTTGCGGTGGTTGGTTTTACATGTTCTATTCGGGCAACTTCTGTTGTGTGCGCGAGTGCAACTACCAGATCGGTGTCGCGCGCTTGCGGAAACTTTTGGGGCCGTGGGAGAAGAATCCCGCGAACCCGATCCTCGCGGGCAACGACTCGTGGAAGTGTCCCGGCCACGGCACGGTTGTTTCGGACGCGCGCGGGCGCGACTATCTGATGTATCACGCGATGCACCCGAAGGACTTCGTCTATGTCGGGCGGCAGGCGTTGCTGGACGAAGTGCAGTGGGGCGCGAACGGCTGGCCGACTATTAACAACGGAAGAGGCCCTTCGTCGCGCGCCGTCTCGCCGCACGGCTTCACCGGACGAAACGCCGAGCACCACTTCTTCGACGACTTCACCGCCGCGCGACTCCAACCCGGCTGGCAATGGCCGCAGTCGAACGAACCCGTCATGCGCACCGAAGCGTCGCGCGGCGGGCGTCTCATCCTCTCGCCCGCCAACGAGCAGACGACCAGCCCCGCGGGCGCGGTCGTCGCGCGCACCACGACCGTCGGCGATTATGAAGCGACGACTTTGATCGACACGCGCGGGATGCGTCGCGGCGCGCTCGCGGGTCTCTCCGCCTACGGCGACGCGGAGAACGCGCTCGGCGCAGTGGTTGACGGGCGCAACATCATCCTCTGGCGACGCGAGCGGAACGAACAGAAGATGGTGGCGACCATCAACGATGCCGTCACGTCGCCGCTCGTCTATTTGCGTATGACGGCGAACGACGGGCGCAAGTATCGTTTCGCCGTGAGCGCGGACGGGAATCGCTGGCGCAACTTGGGCGAAGAGTTGGACGGCGAATATTTGCCGCCGTGGGACAGGGGCGTGCGCGTCGCGCTCACGGCGGGCGGCGTGTCGGGCGCGGCGGGAAAATTTGAATGGCTGCGCATCGCGCCCACACGCAACAGAAACGCGCGGGGCGAATAGACGAAATCTCTGGACGCGCGGAAACTTTTCTAAAAATCACGGGAGAAGGTGAAACATGAAATCAACTGGTAGCGGGCGAAAGTCTCTGGTCGTTTTGGTGGCGGTGCTGTTCCTGGTCGCATTCAGTCTGGGCGGTTGTCGTAAAGAAAGCAGTAGCGGCGGCACGGCGAGCGGCGGCAGCGGCGGCGGGCAGAAGGGCGGCAAGAAGGTTGTCGGCTTCTCGCAGATGGAGATGGACGGGCCTTGGCGCGTGGCCGAGACGAAAAGCATCGAAGCGGAAGCGGCCAAGCACGCGGACAAGTACGACCTGCGCGTGACGGTGGCGCAGGGCGACACGGCCAAGCAGGTGTCGAACGTCGAGGATTTGGTTTCGCAGAAAGTTGACGCCATCTTCCTCGCGCCGCGCGAGAAGGAAGGGTTTGAGCAGGCGTTGCAGGCGGCCAAGAGCGCGAACATTCCCGTCATCCTCGTTGACCGCGAAGCGTCGGGCGCGGCGGGCGAAGATTTCGTCACAGTGCTCAAGTCCGACTTCGTCAAGCAGGGACAGCGCGCCGCCGAGTGGCTCGTCAAGGCGTCGAACGGGAAGGCGAACATCGTGGAGTTGAGCGGCACGAGCGGCGCGTCCGTCACGGCGGATCGCGCGAAGGGTTTTGCCGACGAGATCGCGAAGCACCCGGAGATGAAGATCATCCAGACGCAGACGGGCGACTTCAACCGCGCCAAGGCGCGCGACGTGATGCAGAACATCATTCAGGCCAAAGGCAAAGAGATCACAGCCGTCTACGCGCACAACGACGAGATGGCCTTGGGCGCGATTCAAGCCCTCGAAGCCGCCGGAATGAAGCCGGGCACGGAAGTCTTGATCATCTCGGTTGACGGGCAGAAGACCGCGCTGCAAGCGATCATTGACGGCAAGATGAACGTGACCATCGAGTCCAACCCGCGCTTCGGCCCGCTCGCCTTCTCCACGCTCGAAAAATTCTGGGCGGGCGAAAAGCTTCCGCCCATCATCGGCATCGAAGACCGCCTCTTCGACAAAACGAACGCGGCGCAGTTTTTGAATGAAGCGTACTAGAAGAGTTTCAGGTTTCAAGTTTCAGGTTTCAAGTTCAAGACAAAGAACCGGAAACCTCTTTCCTGAAACTTGAAACCTGAAACTTGAAACTTGAAACCTATGAATAACGAGCCAGTCCTCCGCATGGAGGGAATTACGAAAATCTTTTCGGGCGTGACCGCGCTCTCGAACGTTGACCTCGCGCTCGCGCGCGGCGAGGTGCACGCGCTCGTCGGCGAGAACGGCGCGGGCAAGTCAACGCTGATCAAGATCATGACGGGCGCATATACGCGCGACGGCGGGCAGGTCTTTCTCGAAGGCCGCCCCGTTGACTTTCGCACGCCGGAGGACGCGCAAGCCGAGGGCGTCGTCGCCGTCTATCAGGAAGTCAACCTGCTGACGTATCGCACGGTCGCAGAGAACATTTATCTCGGGCGCGAGCCGCGCCGCTACGGCCTCATTGATTGGAAGCGTATGAACGCGGACGCCGCCACGCTCCTGAAACGGCTCGGCCTCGACATCGATCCGCGCGCGCCGCTCGGCTCGCTCAACATCGCGCTCCGGCAGATGGTGGCGATTGCGCGCGGCGTCTCTTTCGATGCGAAGGTCGTCGTTTTAGATGAGCCGACGAGTTCGCTAACCGAGCATGAGGTGCAGATTCTCTACGACGTGATCCGGCGTCTCAAAGCGGAAGGCACGGCTGTCGTCTACATCAGCCATCGCTTCGACGAGTTGTACACGGTCTGCGACCGCGTGACGATTTTGCGCGACGGGAAGTTTGTCGCCACGCGCCCGCTCGCAGGGCTGGAGAAGATCGATCTCGTCTGCCTCATGCTCGGCAAGCAGCGCGACGAACTGCGGCAGGGCACGACCGCCTTCAAACACGCGGGCGCGGCGGCGGCGGACGAGACGCCGCTCCTGAGCGCGGAGAATTTGAAGCGTGGGCGCAAGCTGAACGACGTGACGGTGGAAGTGGCGCGCGGCGAGATCGTCGGCATGGCGGGCTTGCTCGGTTCGGGTCGGACGGAGACGGCGCGCGCGATCTTCGGCGCGGACAGCGTCGAAGAAGGACGCGTGGAGTTGGAGGGAAAACCCGTCAAGCGCGGTTCGGTGAACGAGGCGATTGAGTCGGGCATCGCGTTTCTGACGGAGGATCGCAAGGCCGAAGGGATCATCCCGGAGTTGTCCGTGCGCGAGAATCTGACGCTCGCCGCGCTGCCCGCGCTCTCCACGCTCGGCGTCGTTTCGCGTGCGCGCCAAGCCGAGATCGTGGACAAGTTTATGAAGCGGCTCGGCATCAAGGCCGCGAGCGCGGATCAAAAGATTCGTGAACTGTCGGGCGGCAATCAACAAAAAGTTTTGCTTGCGCGTTGGCTCTGCAAGAACCCGAAATTTTTAATACTCGACGAGCCG
>DASYMM010000127.1:0-10608 GCA_036009085.1 Pyrinomonadaceae bacterium
GTAGTTCTGCCCGCCCTGCTGTTGTCTCTGTGCGATCTCGCTCGATGAAGGGGCGCGTCCCTGCCCGCGCAGGCGCGCCTGCACGTTTTGGAAGTCGCGTGTGACGCCTATCGGGCTGCGCACGGGGCCGATCAGTTGCGCTTCCTGATTGATGCGCGCGTAGCGGTTCGCGGGGTTCGGGTGGCTGCTCAAAAATTCGGGGCCGCCGCGCGAGCCTTGCTGTTCGATGGTGCGAAACATGTTCGCCAGATCGCGCGGGTCGTAACCGGCGCGCGCCATGATCTGCGCGCCGAGCACGTCGGCCTGCGTCTCATACTCGCGCCCGAACTTCAAGAAATAGACGCCCACCGCCGTCTGCGAGCCTTGACCGATGACGCTGCCAAGTCCGCCGCCGATCACCGCGCCCGCAATCGCGCCGATGCCGCCGAGGATGGAATACTTCTGCGCCTTCGTGGCCTGCGCCGTGCCGTGCCGCAGCGCGACGTGGCTGATCTCGTGCGCCATCACGCCCGCCATCTCGCCTTCCGTCTTCGCCGCTTCGATCATGCCGCGATTGACGTACATCGGGCCGCCCGGCAAAGCGAAGGCGTTGATGTCGCGCGCGTTCACGGCTTTGAACGAATAGCGAAACTCTGGATGATTGAACTCCGAAGGGATCGCGCTGACGAGTCTCTGCCCGACGCGTTCGAGATAAGCGTTGACTTCATTGTCGTTCAAGATCGGCAACTGCTGTTCGGCTTCGCGCGCGGCCTGTTGTCCGGCCTGCACGTCGTCCTGAATCTTATAACCGTTCTTCGGCGCGACGATGCGCGTGCCCTGCGCCAGCGCGGATAGCGGCATCAAGGCGACGGTCAAAACCAACAGCCACGCGAAAAACCCGCGTGCGCGGCTTTGATTGCGGTAGTTAATATTTTTCATGCTCTCTCCTTCGATAAAGACGCGAACTCACTTGTCGGGCGTCCGCGTTCTAATCTCTCAGATGCAAACCAAAAAGAGCGACGCTGCTTTCCTCTCAACCCGGACGAGGAGTTTGCGCCGCTCTGCTACGAAAAGCATCTCCCCCCGAAACCTCACCAACTCGACGGACGCCGCACTTCACTACTTCACGACTTCACGACTTCACTAGGCGCCGGTCTCTGCAACGGGAGAGCGTTGATTTTAAAACGCCGGAAAAAGCGTTCGCGCCGCACGCGCGTCGTGTATTATTCCGGCTCTGCTTTGATGAATGCGGCCACTGGCAGGTTGGCCTCTAGTGAGCCTCCGGTCAACCCCTGCGTTTCGCGCCCCGCCGCACGCGCGGTCTCACTCGATTCTTGCGATTTTGCTGCGTTTCCGGCTCAATCTCGCCCGCCTCTTCGCCCGTCAATCTGACGCTTGCGCCTTGCGGCGGACGCGGAATCGAGACGACGACAAACGGCGATGTCATGACCTGTGTTGTAACGTCTCCGAACGCCGGACGCCGCTCTCGTACCTCTATTGCAAGCACAGTGCCATCACGCCTGATCTCCGCGAGTTCGACGCTGTAACCGCCCGTCGGCTTCCTTCCCTGATAGACGACGACACACGCGCGCGAACTGAAATTGACATCCGGCAGAGGCCGCCCGCCGCCGACCACTCCCCACGCACGCTGCCAATCGTTCGCATTCGTGATCAACTCAACCATCCGCCCGCCCTCGTGCCTGCTCATCGCGCCCGTCGCCAGCACGGAAAACTCCACGACGTTCGTGCGGTCTTCCGTCTCATCATTTGAAGACGCGGCGTTTGACGGCGCGCTCGCATCGCCGAGCAAGGCCATGCGCAGAATCTTGACGGGCGGGCTGCCGTAAGCGAGCAAGCGATCATGAAACTCGCCGAGACGAAACGACGCGCCCGTGCGCTCGCGGTAAGCCTCGCGCAGTTTCAAAATCTCCATCTTGCCGAGCGTATAGACGAGATAAGTCGGGTCGAGCGTGCCGCGTCGCGCCTCGCGTTCGGCGTTCGCGCGCTCCATGTAGCCCTCGCGCATGAAGAACTCCGTCCCCTGCTCGTAAGTCATCCCCTGCGTGTGCATCTTGAGGCCGACCAAGTAACGACACAGGCGCGAGAGCGCGGCCTGCAACTGCGCGAGTTTCAACTTCGGATTGTTGCCGCCGAAGCCCTCGTCCAACATCATCTGCTCGCAGTAGTGCGCCCAACCCTCGATGAAACTCGCGGAGCCGAGCACGGCGCGCACGCGCGAAGTGGACGCGCGCGCGGCGAGCAGTTGATAGTAGTGCCCCGGATAGACTTCATGTACGGAGACGATGGGAAGCGAATAGCGATTATAAAAACTGAGATGCTCTTCCCTGCGCCGCGCGTCCCACGCCGGATCGGGCGGCGTGACGTAATAGTAAGCTTCCGTAGCGACGCGCTCGAAAGCCCCCGGCGTATCCATCGAAGCGAAACTCGTCGAGCGCGCATATTCGGGCGTCTCCGCCACGTGCAAATTCTCGCGTGCGGGCGGCGTCAGAATATTCTGCGTCCGCACGAAGGCGCGTATACGATCCAACTCCGCACGCGTCTCCCCGACCAGACCGTCGCGTGACGGATGCTCACGACCGAGCGAACGAATCACGCTCATCACATCACGCCCCGGCGCGATCTCTTCCGCCACCGCGCGCATCTCGTTCTGCGTGCGACGCAACTCGCGCTCGCCCTCGCCGATGAGACGCGCCAGCGGCGTCTCCACCATCTCCTCGTAGAGAAGTTTGCGACGATAATTCTCCGCGCCGATGGCGTAGTCGCCGTTCGAGCGCGGCAAGAGTTCCGCGCGCAGCCAATCCCTGAACGACGTGAGCGCGTCCACGACGCTCGCGTTCGTCGCTTCAAACTCCGCGCGCCGCGCGGCCGGCAAACGCCCGCCGCCCGCGCGTTCAAACATCTGCGGCACGACCGTCTTGAAGTAATCAATGCTGCCCGACACCTGCGCGATGGCCGTCTCCGTGTAGATGCGCGGCGGGTTCTGCAAGTTCACGCGTGCGTCCGAGAGCAGCCGCGCGATCTGTCTCTCACGCGCAATCAGCGCATCGAGCCGCGCCGCGATGGGCGCATAGTTGCGCTTCAAAATATTATCCACGCCCGACGCCAGCAGGCGGTTATAGACGTTCGGATTCCGCTGCCACATCCGCACATCTTCCAGTTCCAGCAACTCCGCACGCGCATGCGATTGCAGCACCAGATAATCGTAACGCGCCTCCGCCGACAACCGCGCCTCCGGCACACGCCCGAGCGCCGCGAGCGCACCGCGCAGACGCTTCACCTCACGCGCCACCGAATCCGCATCCCGCGCCTCCAGCACCCCGTCAAACTCATGCACCCCCACCGCCGTCGCCTCCGACGGATAGAACGCAAAATACCCACGCAAATACTCACCCGCAATCTGCGCCACCCGCGCATCCTGCTGCCCCGCCGCCGCACTCCCACGCGCAACCGCCGACGGCTGCACCACACGCCGCGCACGCCGCCGCTGCGCCAAAGTTTCCACAGGCAGCACGAGTTGAAATGCGATGAGCAGGACGGCCATAACCGGCATGAACCGCGCACGGAGTTTGACAAGCAAAGCCAAGAGACTGCACCTCATAATGTTAAAAATGAAACAATCGAAGTCCGCGTATGCAAGGAGAGCCACGCGCGAGATTATCACAAAACAGGCGTGGGCAAAGGCAAAAGAGAAGTGAAACTGAAAGCGCGTTTATACGGCGGGTAGCAATATAACACGCCAAACGAGCGTGTTATATTGCTACCCGCCGTATAATTAGTAGGTGGGCGTCTAGCTTGATATGTTCTAATCAGAGATTAACTTTATGCGATAGGTGAAATAATACGTATCTTGGAAATTAAGATTTAAGGAGACCAAAATGGAGCCGGCAAAGTTGTTGTTAAAATGGCAATCTCGATCATATAGAGTTCAGACTGCCCATTATGAGACAGCAACAAGTTTAGACCGGAGAAATTACTTCATTGGCGTTCCAGCAATTATTTTATCCACCCTTGTAGGAACAAGTATGTTCGCGACCTTGCATGCGAACCCTAATACATTTATTAAAATCGCAGTAGGTTTCGCTAGTGTGCTCGTTGCAATTTTAACAGGAATCCAAACGTTTCTACGTTACGCAGAGAGAGCAGAAAAGCATAGATTAGCGGGTGTAAGATATGGCTCCATAAAGCGAGAGATTGAGCAGAAACTAGCGTTTGCCCCAAAGAATTCTGAAGAACTGCTGCCATATATAGACGCTTTAAGAATTCGATGGGATCAGCTTAATGAAGAATGCCCAACGATTCCGAAACGAATATGGGATCGGGTCTCCACACAAATTAAAGAAGCACGTACCTCAGTGCCGCCCAACAAGTCATTTGAGCCGACCGCGACTTAGCGTGCCTCTCATCGAGAGCTTGCGTGGTTTCGAGGTTGTGTGCGCGGTGGCTCAGTTCCAGCGGTTGACTTCCTGTTGAGATAATAGCGGGCGTATATTTTGAGGCAGAAAGTTGAGGGATAAGGATATGAAAGATAGTTTTGCGAAAGTCGTCGAAAAAGTTAAGAATCTGTCCGCAGAACAAAAGTTGGAACTACAAAACTTGATCGAGAATTATTTGGGCGAGGAGAGAAGGCAAGAGATATATGAGAATCAGCAGGAGAGTTTGAGGGAGTTGAAGGAAGGCGAGTTAGTATTCTCCGGCGAGACAGATTATTTGCGCGGCTCGATGCGTTCGTAGAGCCAGGAGGTGGCTTCGTCGAGGGGGGTGAGGTAGTGGGTTTGGCCTTTCCAGACGCGGATCATTGAGACGACGAGGAAGATGTTGGAGGCGAGCCAGAAGAGTGTGCCGCCGAAGCCGCTGCCCGCGAGGCTGCCGAGGAATCCGAGGACGAGGGAGATTGCCAGTATGGCGAGTTGCAGGGCTAGACCTTGCGCGGCGTGGAAGCGCACGCGGGTTTCTGTGCGCGGGACGAGGAGGAGTTCGATGATCGCGCCGACGATGCCGATGTAGAAAGGCACGTAAGGGAGTATGAGCGCGAACTTCTCGGGGATGCCGATGCCCGCCACGGGGCGCGAAGAGGGCTGCGCGGGTCGCGGCGCGTGCGGCGCGGCGGGAGCGCCTTGCATGTAGTTTGTCGCGGGGGGCGGCGGCTGTTGGTAAGTCGGCTGTTGATAGGTCGGTTGCTGGTAAGTCGGTTGTTGATATGGCGGCGGGGGCGGCGTTTGCGCGGGCGGCACGAAGACTGACTGGTAGGGTTGCGAGAGAGGGTCTTCGATGCGGCGCGTGGGGGCGTCGGCTTCGGGGTTCAGGCGCGCTTGCTCGTTCGCGGTGCGCGCCGTCTCGCGTGCGGCTGCGCTGCTGCCGCCGAGTTCTTCGGTCTGGCGCACGAAGTCCGGGTCAAGCGGGTCTGTATCGTACTTGCTTCTCTTTTCCGACATAGCAACTATAACGAATGGCGCGCCGGGCAAGTTCGCCCGCAATTCAACTTTCGACGATTCTGTATTCTACCCTCTCCCAACGCTTTTCGCTCCTAAAAATACGAAACGCGCCAAGGCTCGCGGCAGACTCTTCCTCCCGCCCGTCCGCTCCTAGACCGATGATGAAATAGATCGCCGAAGGGTGATAGGCGAGCCGCACGTCCGTCTCCGAAGGCGCGGGGATAGCTTCGCGCGGGTGCGAATGATAGATGCCCAACAGTTGCTCGCCGCGCGCGCGCATCAGGCGTTGCGCCTCGCATAAGTCCTGCGGGTCGCCGTCGTAAGCGACGCGCGCGTCGGGCGCGATGTTGCGCAAGCGGTAGACGGTTGCGCCGACCTGTTCGGCGTCGCAGCCGATGAGGCCGCAACATTCTTCGGGGCGCGACTCGCGCGCGTGCGCGAACATCTCTTCAACCTGCGCCCGCCTGAGAGTGACGAACAACCTTTCCCCCGCCGCCTGTCGTGTGTGCTCTTGTGCCGACACTTTATTTTGTCGAACCCGCTGCTGCGCCTGCGCCGCGCGTCGTCAACTCGTCTTTGAAGACCACGCCGCCCTTCATCACGAAGCGCACCTGTTCGAGTTCCTTAACGTCTTTGAGCGGGTCGCCCGCGACGGCGATCAAGTCTGCAAACCTGCCCGCCTCGATTGAGCCGAACAGGGCGCGCTCGCCCATGAACAACTCCGCGTTGTTGAGCGTCGCGGCGCGAATGATCTCAATCGGCGTCATGCCGGATTCCGCGTAGGCGCGAAACATGAGTTTGCTCGTCTGCCCGCGCGTCATGTTCGGCTCGGCGTAGTAGGAATCCGAACCGGCGGAGATGCGCACGCCCATCCTGATGGCGCGCGCCAGACGCTCGCGGCTTCCGCTCGTAAAGCCTCTGACGTTTTGCAGCGCGGCCTGCTGCTCCGCCGGCGTCAGGTTCGGCGGCAGGTAGTATTCCGAGGGAAAGTCTGTGGGGACGAGAAAGATTTTCTTGTCGGCCATCATCTTGAGCGCGTCGTCGGGGATGGTGTAAGCGTGCTCGATGGAGTCCACGCCCGCTTCGGCGGCTATGCGCGTCGCCGCGTTGCCGATGGCATGCGCAGACACTTTGCGGTTCACGCGATGCGCCTCTTCCACGATCACTTTCAACTCTTCGAGCGACACCACGCGCGCGCCCGTGTTGACGATCACCTTGATCAAATCCGCCCCGTCATAGAACGCCTGACGCACCGCGCGGCGCGCATCTTCGACGCCGCTCACCACGACGTATTCCTGTTCCAGTATCTTCTGCATCTCCGCCGAGACGTTGCCGAACTGCCCGCCCGCCGCCGACAGCGCGCGCGTCGAAGCGAAGATGCGCGGCCCCACCACCCAGTTTGAGCGAATCGCGTCGCGCAAAGCGACATCGCCGTTCCAGCCGGAGTTGCCGAGATCGCGCACCGAAGTAAAACCCGCTTCCAGCATCTCGCGCGCCTGCAACGCGCCGAGCAGCGCACGCCGCGTCGTGCCGAGTTGCGTCACGGTCAGGATCATGTTCGGGTCGTCGCCGCCATGTTTTTTGTCGTAGTTCTGTAGCAGGTGCGTGTGACTGTCTGAGAGGCCGGGCAGGAGCATCGCGCCGCCGAGGTCGATCACCTCCGTCCCGGAGGGAATCGCCAGTCCGCTGCCCGCCGACTGGATACGCCCGTTCTCCACAATCACGACCGCGTTCGCGACGACGTTGCCGCTCCGCACGTCGAGCATCCGCGCCGCGCGCACGGCGACGCGCTTCGTCGGCGTCGGAGGCTGTCCCGGATTCTGCGCCAGCGCAGACGCGAACAGCGACAGGCTCAAACACAGCGCGAGCAACCGGAATATAACGAGTTTCTTTTTCATCTTCTTTTCAATTCGTTCTCCGTGCCCCCTCTGTGTCATCTGTGTCTGCGGTGGTGAATGCTTCTTTAAGACACTCACCACCGCAGACGCAGAGGACACAGAGGGGGCACAGAGGAGTTCAACTGATTGCAACTCTCTATAACGTGCTATTTGTCCGCGATTTTGATATGCAAATCTTCGAGCATGTGCGGGTCAACTTCGCCGGGCGCGTCAATCATCAGGTCAGCCGCCGAAGCCGTCTTCGGGAAGGCCATCACGTCGCGGATGTTCTCCGTGTTGGCTAACACCATCAGAGTGCGTTCGATGCCAGACGCGATGCCGCCGTGCGGCGGCGTGCCGAACTCAAGCGCATCGAGGAAGAACCCGAAACGCTCGCGCGCCGTCTCTTCCGACATCCCTAATGCTTTGAAGATGAGACGCTGCACGTCGCGCCGGTGAATACGAATCGAGCCGCCCGCGACTTCGACGCCGTTGATCACCGCGTCGTAAGCCTTCGCGCGCAGGCCGCCGAGCAGTTGCGTCTCGCCGCCTTCGACCGCACGCTCCAAGAGCGGCAAGTCTTCGTCGAGCGCGGAGGTGAACGGGTGGTGCATCGCGTAGTAGCGATCCGTCTCCTCGTCATGCTCGAACATCGGAAACTCCGTCACCCAGAGCGGCCTGAAAACGTTCTCCGGGATCAACTTCTCACGCTTCGCCATCTCCACACGCAACGCGCCGAGGCTCGCCGCCACCGTCTTCGCCTTGCCCGCAACGATGAGCACCGCATCGCCCCTCTCCGCTTCCGCCGCGTTCGCCAACGCTTTAATCGTCTCTTCGCCAATCGCCTTCAACAAAGAGGAGGAGACTTCATCGCCCGACTTGATCCACGCGAGCGCGCCCGCGCCGTAACGCTTCACGTGCTCCTGCAACTCGTCGAGCACCTTTCGCGACAGCCCCGCGCCGCCCTTCACGACGATGCCTTTCACCTCTCCGCCGCCCGTGAGCGCGGCGACAAACGGCGGAAAGGTCGTGCCCGCGAGCGCAGGTGAGAGGTCGCGTAGTTCCATCCCGAAACGCAGGTCGGGCTTGTCGCTGCCGTAGCGGCGTATCGCTTCCGCGTATGTCAGGCGCGGGAAAGGCGTGGGTAGTTCAACATTGATGGCGGCGCGGAAGACGCGCGCGAAGTAGCCTTCCGTCAGAGCGTAAATTCGTTCGAGCGTGGGAAAGCTCATCTCCACGTCGAGTTGGGAAAACTCCGGCTGGCGGTCGGCGCGCAAATCTTCGTCGCGGAAGCAGCGCGCGATCTGGTAATACTTGTCCAGCCCCGCGATCATGCACAACTGTTTGAACAACTGCGGCGACTGCGGCAGCGCGTAGAACTTTCCGGGAAAAGTGCGCGACGGCACCACGTAGTCGCGCGCTCCTTCCGGCGTTGACTTGATCATGATCGGCGTCTCAATCTGCGTAAAGCCCTGCTCGTCCATGTAGCGATGAATCTCCGCGAGCATGCGATGACGTAAGCGCAGGTTCTCCTGCAACTGCGGGCGGCGCAAATCAAGATAACGATACTTCAGACGCAAATCTTCCGCCGCGAGCGTCTCGTTTGCTGCGACTTCGAGTTGAAACGGCGGCGTGCGCGCGTCGTTCAAGATCAAAATCTCGCGCGCCTGCACCTCCACCTCGCCCGTCTTGATCTTCGGATTCCGCTGCCCCTCTTCGCGCAACACCACCTCGCCCGTGATCGCAATCACATACTCGCCGCGCGGCTGCTTCGCCTTCGCATGTGCAGACCCTTCCGTCTCCGCGTTGAAGACAACCTGCGTAACGCCGTCGCGGTCGCGCAAGTCAAAGAACGTCAACGGCCCGAAGTCGCGCCGCCGCGCCACCCAACCCATCAACGTCACCCGTTGCCCGACGTGCTCCGCACGCAAAGCCCCGCACGAATGCGTGCGCTCCAAGTTTCCTAAATTATCCAGCATGAAATATTCCTAACATCCGAACTTATTTTTTCAACCAATCATCCGAACTTAACTTTTCAAGTTAGCCATCCGAACTCAACTTTTCAATTCCAGTTTCTCTCTCACCCTTGCCGCCACCGCGCCGCTCTGCAAAGTCTCCTGCTCGCCCGAACGCATGTCCTTGAGCGACACTTCGCCACGCGCGCGCTCGTCCGGCCCCGCCACGACGACGAACGGCACGCCCCGCGCCGAAGCGTACTTAAACTGCTTGCCCACCTTGTCGCCGCCGTCAGGATAGACATCAACCCGCAACCCGCCCGCGCGCAACTCACGCGCGAGCGCGAGCGCATCCCCGACCGATTCCGCGTCCCACAGCGTGACCAACACATCCGACGACGCACGCTCCAAATCCGCCGGAAACATCTCCCGCTCAGTCATCACGACGATGATGCGCTCAAGGCCGAGCGAGAAACCGCACGCCGGAACTTGCTGCTTCGAGAACATGCCGACGAGATCATCGTAACGCCCGCCGCCACCGAGGCTGCCCGCGAGGTCCGGCACGTTGATCTCCATGATCGCGCCCGTGTAATAAGACAGCCCGCGCGCGAGACTCGGATCGAGTTTGATTTGTGCGCCCGCGCCCGACGCCTTAGCGAACTGCAAAATTTGTCGCAACTCGTCCACGCCCTGCGCGCCCGCCTCGTGCGCTCCGACGAACTCGACGAGCCGACCGAGCACCGCGCCGTTGAACGCCCCGCGCGACTCATCTTCGCTGAACCCCGCGACCGTATCGGCGTAATCTTCGAGCGTCGCCAGCTTCTCGAAAAAATCAAGCAACTTCTCGCCCGCCGCCTCCGCGATCCCCCGCGACGCAAACTCCCGCGCCACGCCCTCCGCGCCGATCTTGTCCAACTTGTCGAGCGCAGTGAGCGCGTCGCCGTGAAGTTCAGTCGCGATGCCCGACTGTTCGAGCACGCCCGCGAGCACCTGCCGGTGATTCAGCCGGATAATGAAATTCGTAAATCCGAGTCGCGTCAAAGCGTCCGTTGCCGCCGCGCAGAGTTCCGCTTCGACGATCATGGAACGCGAGCCGATGGCGTCAACGTCGCATTGATAAAATTCGCGGAAGCGACCGCGCGCCGGGCGGTCTGCGCGCCAGACGGGTTGAATCTGGTAGCGTTTGAAAAACTTCGGCAGACGCTCGCCGTACTCCGCCACCACGCGCGCGAGCGGCACCGTCAGATCGTAGCGCAACGCGAGGTCTGCCTCGCCGCTCTTTTCATGCTCGCCGCGCTTGAGAATTTTGAAGATGAGTTGGTTGCCCTCTTCGCCATACTTGCC
>DASYMM010000128.1:0-13255 GCA_036009085.1 Pyrinomonadaceae bacterium
GTGCGCCGCATCATCCAACCCGGCTTCAAAACCGAAGGCGACTTGATCGCACTGCTCGGCACCACGCACGACGACCTATCCATCAGCGAATACGCCGCGACCGTCCAAGGCCACACCACCGAACAGATACTCCAAACGGGACGCCTTGCCACGATTGATCTCAAACTCGAACAGGCCGTGCAATCCGCCTGCCTCCAGGCGGCGGAAGAGTCTCTGCTTCGCTCCGCCCACGACTGTTCGGACGGCGGCCTCGCCATTGCACTCGCCGAAAGCTGCTTCTCCACCTTGAACCGCCCCTCAATCGGCGCGGAGATTAGTTTATGTCTCTCGGACATTTCAGGAACGTTTGAAACCGCGACGGCGGCAACAACCTACTTATTCAGCGAGTCGCCGTCGCGAATCATCATCAGTTTCAGCGAGTCGGCGGGTGACCGCATCGCGGAGATTGCCGAGCAGTTCAACTGTCCCTTCCTCCTTCTCGGACGCGTGGGCGGCGAAGGCTTGAGCATCGCGTTCAACGGCCAGCCCGCCATCTCGCAAAACGTCAACGCACTCGAATCCCACTGGCGCACCGCGCTCGGCAAGCGACTCCAAGCGGAAGCGTTAGCCGCTGCGGCTGAATGAAGAAACGGAAAATCTTAGAAGCTGTCTTAAAAGCCCCTTGAAGCCTCGAAGGGGCGACATTCAATAGCCCGGCGCATCGCGCCGGGTACAGGTGAGAACAGACCACCAAGCCCTGAAAGGGCGACATAATCACTGCCATTACCAAATATGTCGCCCTTTCAGGGCTGGCACGTCACTAGGGCTTGTTGCTTGGGGCAACGCCCCAAGCTGTTACATCTCGCCCCTTTGGGGCTTTTAAGACTGCTTCTTAGTTGCAGTAAAGTTGCCGCCCTTGTTGTAGAGTTTGTGCAATGCGCAACGCGAGCGACAAACAGACGCAACCGGCGGCAACCGTGCGCGAACTACCATTCACAGCCGACGAACTGTTACGCGCGTTGCTCGAACTCGCGCCGGAGCGTCGTGTGCAGATACTCGACAGCGGCGGGGCGCGGGGCGACGAGGCGCGTTTTTTGATCGCGGGTTTTGATCCGTTTGAGACGATTGAAGCGTGGGGCGGCGAGTTGCTGGTTCAAGCGCGCGGTGAGAGCAGGGCGCGCGTCGAACGCGGCTCGCTGTTGTCTTCCCTTGACGAACGACTCGCGCGTTATCGCGTCGCGCGCTCCGGTGCGCGTCCGGCGGCGGCCGCTCGTTTGCCCTTCGCCGGGGGGGCGTGCATCGCAAGTTTCTCGTATGATCTGGCGCGGCAGTTTCAACGCTTGCGAAGCGTCGCGCCCGCTCCAAATCTCGTCGCGCCCGAACCGGACGCCGTGCTCGTCTTCTACGACACGCTCGTCATACACGACTACGCGCGCGCGCGCACTTACCTCACGAGCACGGGCGGCGAGCAGCAACTCGCACGCACGCGCGACGCGCTCGACGCCGCGCGTCAGGTCAACTTATTCAACGCGGAAGCGGGAGACGGCGGAGAGACACGGCGGCGCGAGGCGGAGGCTATGTCGAATTTTACGCGCGAGGCGTACATGGCGGCCGTCGGTCGCATCAAGGAACACATCTACGCGGGCGACATCTATCAGGCGAATCTAACGCAACAGTTCACTTGCGCGTTAGCTGCGGACGACAGCGCGGCGCGGGTCTTCCTGCGGCTCAGGCGCGAGCATCCGGCCTCTTTCGCGGCCTACCTGCGGCGGGGCGCGGATACGGTCGTCAGCGCGTCGCCCGAACGCTTCCTGCGCGTCACATTGGAGCAAGGGGATGAATGGAACGAAGGTGACGAACGCGCAAACGTGCGACGGGTGGAAGCGTGGCCGATCAAGGGGACGCGTGCGCGCGGGCGTGACGCGGCGGAGGACGCGCGGCTCAGGCGTGAGTTGCAGCACAGCGCGAAGGACGCGGCGGAGAACGTGATGATCGTTGACCTGCTGCGCAACGATCTGGGGCGCGTGTGCCGCTACGGGTCGGTCGAGGTCGCCGCGCTTTGCGAAGTGCAGGAGCACCCGACGCTCTTTCATCTCGTCTCGAAGGTGCGCGGGGTGCTCGGCGCAGAGGTGTCTGCGGGCGAACTGCTGCGCGCGACTTTCCCCTGCGGCTCGATCACGGGTGCGCCGAAACTGCGCGCGATGGAGATCATAGACGAGTATGAAAGCGTGCGGCGCGGCCTCTCGATGGGAGCCATCGGCTACTTCTCTTTCGACGGCGGGATTGATCTGAGCGTGGCTATTCGCACCATGACCTTGAGCGCAGCGGGCGCGCGCTTCAACGTCGGCGGCGGCATCGTGGCAGAGAGCGACCCGTCGGCGGAATACGAAGAATCGCTCACCAAAGCGCGCGCCCTGCTCCGTGCGCTCGGCGCGCGGGCGAGCCGTCAGTAGCCGTAAAAAGTAGAACGCCGCGCGCCGGTTTTCATGTATCCTCGCCGGGACATCGCCCGTCTCGCTGTAACCCGGTTAAGCATCTTCGTTGAGCGAAACATGCACGCACGAATCATTCATAACGACCGCCTGCTCGAACTCTCCAAAGCGCACCTGCCCGCGCTCACCTCCGCGACGCTCTACGGGCGCGGCGTTTTTACGACGCTCGCAGTCTATCGCGGGCGGCCTTTCCTCTGGCCGGAGCACTGGACGCGGCTCATCGAGCACGCAGAGCGTTGCGGGGTGCGTTCCAGCCACTTCGATCAGGTGTCGGTCGGGCGCGCGCTCGGCAAGTTGCTCAAAGAGAACGGGGTGGAGGAAGGGCGCGCGCGCATCACCTTGCTGACGCGCGCCGTGCGCGGCGTCTGGAAAGCGCGCGCGGGCGGCGGTGTGGAAACCGATCTCCTGATCATGACGGGCGACGCGCGCCCCGTGCCCGAAGAAGGCTTGGCCGTGACGCTCTCGCCCTATCGCCTCAACACGCTCTCGCCTCTGGCGGGCGTCAAGTGTGTCAACTATCTCGAACACGTCATCGGCTGGGAGGAAGCGCACGCGCGCGATTTTCACGAGGCCATCGTCTTGAACGAACGCGGCGAAGTTGCCTCTGCGACGATGGCGAACATCTTCTGGGTGACGCGCGGCACGATTCACACGCCCGCCCTCGCCACCGGCGCGCTCGCGGGCACGACGCGCGCACGCGTCATCGCCCTTGCAGAAGAACTCGCCTTCCCTCTCGTCGAAGGCACCTACGATACTTCTGATTTGAGCGACGCAGACGAAATCTTTCTCACCTCCGCCGCACACGGCGTCGGCCTCGTCACCACCTACGACTTCCACCGCTACACCGTCGCCGCCGGGAGCGTCGCCCTGCGCCTGCGCGAGGCGTTCCGGCAACTCACTTTGCACGGCGGGGGAGAGACGTAAAAACGAGATGAGTTTTTGATGTGAAAGGCGCGAAGGGAGCGTCGGAGTTTAAAACTCCGACGCTCCCTTCGCGCCTTTCACCCTTCATCCTTGTAGGCTCTTTACTTTTTCGCCAGCACGACGGGCGACTGTTCGGCGGCGCGGATGCGCTCGAAGAAGGTGCGGACGGCGGCGTAGTCGGCGGGCGGGATGGTGGCGGCGCGTTGCTTGAAGGCGCGCTTGAATTGGAGTCGCCCGTCCTTGACGGCGTAGGAGGTGGAGTAGCTGCCGAAGGCCGTGTCGAGTTTGACCGGGTCTGGGAGTTCGTCCACGTCGAAACCGGCGGGCAGTTTGACGTTGACCGATTCGCTGTAGGCTTCGGATTCGAGCACGACGGCGTGTGTGCGCGAAGGCTTCGTCAGGAAGACCGACTCGCGGCGCGAGAGGATGGCGGGCTTGAAGACGAGCAGGCGTTCCTGCATGAGTTGGCCGTAGTTGGTGGCGGTGAAGTCAACGTCGAGTGCGAAGCGTCCGTCTGTGTGGTTGTCTGCGGGTTCGACGCGGACGACTTTCGCGCCCGTCGCGCCACGCGTGATCCAGTGTTCGACGGCTTTGGCGTAGTCGGGGCGCGAGAGTTTGCGGAAGATGCGACGCTCATCAACGGCAGACTGGCCGACGGAACGCTCCTTGACGTTCGCCGTGATCGAGCCGTCAGCCGCAAGCGAGACTTCGGCTTCGCGTTCGAGTTGGTTGGCTTCGGGCGGCGTGGAGGGCATGCGAACGAGCGTGCCTGAGCCTCCGGCGGCGATGAGCGCGTAGCTATTCTGTTCGTGGTCGGGCAAGTCGCCGACGGGCGTGTCGTCGTCCGTGGCGTCAAATATTAAGAGCCGACCGAGCGTGGCGTGCTGGATCACGGTCGGGGCTTTCGTCTCGTCGCCGACACGGACGGCGATGATGCAGTGATTGAACTGGCTCGGCGAAGCCCATTCTTCGCGCACGTAGGAAGCGTCGCCCGAAAAGATCAAGACCGGGTAGGCTTCGATCTTCAGCGCGCGCAGCATGGCGCGCATGAGGTTCGCTTTGTCTTTGCAATCGCCGTAGCGTTTGGCGAAAACTTCCGCCGCCGAGTGCGGGCGAAAACGCCCGACGCCGATCTGTATGGAGATGTACTGAATCTCCTGCACGTAGCGACCGATGGCGCGAATCTTGTCGAGTTCGGTTTTCGCGCCCGCCGTCAGTTCGAGTGCTTTGGCGGTGATGGCGGCGTCGGGCGCGGCCTGCGCGTCGCTGAGGTCGGTGTACCAGCGCGACACGTCAGTCCAGTTGGAGAAGTTGCGCGCGCCCATGAGATTCGTCGCGCTGCCTCCGGCGGCGGTGGCGTAGCCGATGGCGAGACGCGGGGCGAGGCTCGTCACTTCGGGGCTGGCGACCTCAGGCTCGATGGGCGGGAGATTACGCAACTCCCAGGTGTAGGTCGTGCCCGTCACGACGGGTTCGACTTTGGCGTGGTTGAACGTAACGCTCGTCGCGCTCCAACCGGCGGGCAGCGCAAGCGAGTAGCGCGACATGAGCGCGGGCAGCGCAGCCGAGACGCCGGGCAACTCCTTTTGAAACGACCAATCGGTCTGCGGAAAGATCGAACGCTCCTCCGTAACGCACTGGTAGCCGAAGACCGACCCGACATCGGCGGCGTCGCTGGCGACGATGAACTTAATGTGCGTCTCGTTGTACACGTCGTTGGCGGCGGCGATGTCAATCGTCTCGTCCTTCCCGTATTTTTTCACTTCCCCGTAGCGGTTGATGAGCCACGCTTTCATTTCGCGAACCTTGCCCGTGTCGGTCTCATAAGGCGCGGCGGCGGTGGCAAAGGAACGCCCCTCGCGCGTCAGGATGCGGATGGCATAGGTGGTCGTGGTCGTGACCTTGCCGTCGCTGCCGACGGAGACCTGCTGCTCGTTGTGCAAGACGACGCCGGGCACTTCTTTCGCGTAAGGCGGGGCGACGGAGGCGGCGGCCTGCGTGAGCCACGCGGGAGCTTCATCGCCGCCCGCAGCCGTTGTCGTAGCGGAGGCAAAGGCGGGGAGGCAGAGAAGCGCTGCGAGCGCGCAGCCGAGTCGGAACATTCGCCAAAACATTCGTAGGGGCATTTTTGTAAAACCTCAGCCTTCGCCTTCAAGCCACGCGGCTCGTCAGAGGCGGTTCGTTCATTGCCGCGAGAAGTCGCACACGGCTTGCGTGTGTGTGCGCCCTATTGCGGGCGAGTCGCTCTTAATTCGACGGCGCACCGGCGGCGGCAGTCGTCGCGGCCTGCTTGAGCGAGAGCATGTGGTTGTCGCGTTTGTGCACTTCGTCGAAGAGTTGCTTGAGTTGGGCGTAAGAGGCGACGGGGTAGAGCAGGCCGCGCTGGCCGCCGCCGAAGAAAAATTTGCGTTGATAGACGAGCGTGCGCCCGTCTTTGGTGACGCCGATTTTGATGTCGTAACGGCTGATCTCGCCGCCGTTGATGCTCGTCGGCGCGTCGCCGTTGTCGAGCGCGAACCCTGCGGGCAGGTTAAACGTCACGTCGTCCTCTTCCGACCACGGGTAATGAAAATAGATCTCGTGCTGGCGTTGGCTCGTCGGGAAGACGGGGTTTGCGCCGCGCTGGAAGAAGGCTGGTTGGAGAAAGAGACGCTTGCCCGTGCGCTGCGCGTAGCCGGGCACGCGGACGTGATAGGCATAGACGAAAGGCTTGACGGGATCGGTCACGTTTTCGATGCGGATGTTCGATAGCTCGGCGGTGCTCATGTGAGCTTTGATCTGCGAGCGCAACGTCTCTTCGCGCTCGGCGGGCGAATCGTCGTCGTTATACTCTTTTTTATCGCTGCCGAGATGGCCTGTGTATTCGATGCGCACTTCGCCTTCGAGCGTGCCGTCTTCGGCGAGCGCGAGTTTCGCCGTGCGTCGCTCCACAGACTTGTCGGGCGGCGAGAGCGGCGTCTTGACGAACATCGGCTCTTTCGGGTCGCTGATGAGCGCGTCCGCGCCCTCTTCCTGCCAGCGGAGCATGCCGTAGGGAACGAAGGTGGTGGCCGGATCGTAGAAACGCCACTCGTTGCCGACACGGACGGCGATGTCGTAAGTGTTGATGAAATAGTCGTCGGGGAAATTCATGTCGAAGAAGGTGTCACTGCGGTCGGCGAGCCGCGCGAGGCGCGCGTCGAACCCGGCGGCGGTCGCCATCGCGGCGAACAGGAAATCTATGTTGCCGTCGGTGCCCATGCCGCGCTTGAGCGTGTCGGCGGGCGATTTGTTCTCTTTCCACTTCGCGCGCTCCTCGCTCGTCATGCCGGAAGCGTCGTCGTTGATGTTCTTGATCTTGGAGCGGCAGAACTCGAAGATGCGGCGCAGTTTCTCTTCATCCGTCGTGGCGTCGCCGATGGCGGTGGCCGTGGCCTGCTTCACCTCATTCGAGACTTTCATCGCAGACTTGCTGCTCTCGTAAACCAACTTGCCGTACTGCGTCCAGAATTTTCCCGGATCGAGTTTCGTGTCCTCCGTATAATAGACGAGCAGCCACGGGCGCACGGCATATTCGGGCGGCATGCGCGGCTCTTCGCGGAAGGCGGGCACGTTGGTCATCGTCGTGCTGTAGAAGCCGTCCTTTTCCTTCTGGAAAGGGCTGTTGCGTGCGTGGAAGTTTTGCACGCGCATGCCGTAGGGGAAGTTCGGCAGCGAGAGCGGTTTAACGTAGTAGGTGACGAGTTGGACGGGGATGTCGCGCGAGAGTTCGAGGCGGTCGTAAAGGCTGATCGAGTCGCCGCGCACTTCGCGCCAGCGATACTCGATGATCGCGCCCGGTTCGACGCTCGGCATCGCAAACGACTTCACTTTGATCTTGACGCCGCTCATCTTCTGCGCCGTGCGCTCGAAGATGTCTTCCTTCTTGAGTTCGACGATTGTGCCGTCGGCCTTGATGGTGCGCCCGGCAATATCTTTGATCTTGAACTCACGCCCGAACACCGTGCCGAAGGGTAGCTCGACTTTGCTCTGCGATTCGCGCCCGCGCTCCGTGAAGATTTTGATGCGGATGTAATGGCTGAGCACGGTGCGCGGCTCGCGCCCGTCGGCTTCGTCCGCCACGCGCACTTCCCAGAAGAGCGCCTCGGCGTCTGCGTCGCGTTCGACCGCGGGCGTTTTGAGCGCGAGGTGCGCCGGGTCAATCGGTTTCCAACCCTGATCCCCGTAAGCGTAGGCCGTGGAGGTGTCGGCGGCGGCAAAAGCGAGCAGCAACAGTAGCAGAGAAAGATAGGCGGGTGCCAAGAAGCGGAGACGGTTAAACATGGCGGGCGAGCCTTTCAGATGTTGAATTTGATGTACGGCCAGAGGGCTGGACGGAAAAATTTGGAGACGAACCTTCTCGGAAAGTGAGAGGTGACTTGCGGGCTGTTCGGGACAGCGCGGGCGATAATATATCAAATTATAAGCCGCACACAAGCGCACATACGGAATTTTGTAACGTCGCCGTGCGGAATGGTTTGAGTTAATTTAAGCGTTCGTCAGGCAAGCGGGCAGGCGATAAGGGAGCGCGCGGCAAGTCGCAGGCGTCGCCCCGTCCTGTGCTATAATTTGCGTTCTTTACCCCGTCTCTATTCGACAGAATTTAGCGCGTTCATTATTTCCCAGAGGAGGATTGGAGTTTATGGCGACCGAACTCAAACGCGAGAGCGCGTCACTTGGCAAAATTGAAGAACTGCTCGGCTCAGACGCACGCGCGCTGCTCGACTACACCTCGAAGACCATCCCTAAAGATCAGCTGCAACTGCCCGGCGCAGACTTTGTTGACCGCGTCTGGTCGGCCTCCGACCGCAGCCCGCGCGTCCTGCGTTCGCTGCAAACGCTCTTCGACAACGGGCGGCTCGCAGGCACCGGCTATCTCTCGATCCTCCCCGTCGATCAGGGCATCGAACATTCCGCCGGAGCGAGTTTTGCGCCGAACCCGATCTACTTCGACCCGGCAAACATCGTGCGTCTCGCCATCGAAGGGGGCTGCAACGCCGTCGCCTCCACCTTCGGCGTACTCGGCGTGGTCGCGCGCCGCTACGCGCACAAGATTCCCTTCATCGTCAAGATCAACCACAACGAGCTTTTGACCTACCCGAACCAGTTCGATCAGGTCATGTTCGGCACGATTGATCAGGCGCACGACATGGGCGCGGTCGCCGTCGGCGCGACGATCTATTTCGGCTCCGATCAATCCACGCGTCAACTGACGGAAGTGAGCGAAGCCTTCGCCTACGCGCACGAACTCGGCATGGCGACGATTCTCTGGTGCTACCTGCGCAACCCGAAGTTCAAGGGCAAGGACGGCGACATGCACACGGCTGCGGATTTGACGGGGCAGGCCAATCATCTCGGCGTCACGATTCAGGCCGACATCATCAAGCAGAAGTTGCCGGAGCGAAACGGCGGCTACAACATGCTCAACACGGAGTCGTCTTACGGCAAGACGAACCCGAAGATTTACAGCGAACTGACGACCGAGAACCCGATTGACCTCGTGCGTTATCAAGTCGCCAACTGCTACATGGGACGTTGCGGCCTGATCAATTCGGGCGGCGAGTCGAAGGGTCAGACCGACTTGCAGGAGGCCGTGCGCACCGCCGTCATCAACAAACGCGGCGGCGGCATGGGACTCATCTCCGGTCGGAAAGCCTTCCAACGCCCCATCGAAGAAGGCTCTGCGCTCCTCAACGCGATTCAGGACGTATATCTCTCCGAAGAGATCACCGTCGCCTAACATAACGAAGAACGTCCGTTGTCCGTAGTCAGTTGTCTAGTGGTTATCACATGAGTTGCTAAAGATTAAATGAGTAACCAGGAACAGGCAAAAAACAACTGACAACTGACTACGGACGTTTTTCTCATCCCGTCTCCCATGGCTGAAGCAGCCCCGCCAGAAGCATCTCCCGACACGGAACTCCTCCACGCCGTCGCGCGCGGCGATGAATCTGCGCTGGCCGCGCTCTACGACCGTTACAATTCCATCCTCCTGGGGCTTCTGCTCCGTATATTACACAGCCGCACGGAGGCGGAAGACGTTTTGCAGGAAGTCTTCATCCAAATCTGGCAGCGCGCCGCAAATTTCGACGAGACGCGCGGGCGCGGTTTTACGTGGATGGTGACGCTCGCGCGCAGCCGCGCCATAGACCGCCTGCGCTCCCTGCAATCGCGCCAGCGCGCAGACGATACGGCCATGGAGAACGCGCCCGAGCCGGTGGGCGACGCCAGCGACGACGCCTATCACGCAGAGCAACGCGAGATCGTCCGCGCCGCGCTCGCACAGATTCCCGAAGAGCAACGTGCGGCGTTGCTCCTCGCATACTTTGAAGGGTTGACCCAATCCGAGATCGCCGCGCGGCTCGGTCAACCGCTCGGCACAGTCAAGACGCGCATGCGCAGCGGCATGACGAAGCTGCGCGAACTGTTAAGCGGAAAGATGGGACACGGCGCGGGATTGAACTTTTGAGTTTGAATTTTAAGTTGCCGCCGCCCGTGTGAGTTTTCGATGAAGCACGAAGACTACAAAGAGATGCTCGCGCTCCACGCCCTCCACGCCCTCGACGACGAGAGCGAGCGACGCCTGCTCGAAGCGCATCTCGCAGACTGCGCCGACTGCCGCGCGGAACTGGACGCCACGCGACAGTCTGTGGCCTCGCTCGCCTACGCCGCGCCGCCCGTCGCGCCCGCGCCCGAACTCCGCGCGCAGATTCTCGCACGCATCAAGTCCGAGCCGCAGGGCGAGCGCGAAGACGCGGGAGGAAGGCGTGCGTCTTCAGGGAACGGCGCGGCCACTTCAACAACGACACCCACGTCTCCGTCTACGACAACCACGTCTCCCGCTTCTGCTGCGTCCACAGTGTCCAACGTGAGCGCGCCCGAAGAGTTTGCCAGACGGCGCGAGGCGCGCGAAATGAAAGTCAGCCGACGCCTCTTTGTGTTCGGGACGCTCGCCGCTTCCCTCGCCATCGCCGCGCTGCTCGTCTCGCTCCTCTTGCTCTGGCAACGCACCGCGCGCCTGCAAAACGAGATCGCGCAACTCTCCGCGAACGCCAACCAGACCGCGCAGGAACTCGCGCGCACGCGCGCCGACCGCCAACTGCTCGCCGCGCCCGAAGCGCACACCGCCACGCTCGCCGGAACGAAGATGGCCGCACGCGCACGCGCACGCCTCACCTTCGACGAGCGCACAGGGCGCGCGATGCTCATGGCCGCAGACCTCCCGCCCGCGCCTGCGGGCAAAGCTTATCAACTCTGGTTCATCGCCGAAGGCAAACCGCCGATGCCGGGCAGCGTCTTCCAGACGGACGCGAGCGGCCACGCCGAGATGCACGACATCGTCCCGCCCGAAGGACGCCGCGCCGCCGTCTTCGCCGTCACGCTCGAACCTGCGAGCGGCGTGAGCGCGCCGACCGGCGAGATGTATCTGAAAAGTTCCGCCTCGTAATCGCCCAAGCCTCGCCCAAGACTCGAACGCACACGCGCCCGGTCTAATCTCAAACCACACTTTCCGCTAGCGCGGCGGCACGGACAGGCAAAAATTTCGCTCGCGCGGCGCGCGGCGGGTCAACTCTCGACGCGAAAGTTGCTAAACTGTTCGCGGGCGCTCAGGAAAGCCTCGGCGAAGAATGACGAGAGCGCGAAAGGGTGAACAGGTGAGCGAGAAGAAGAGCGACGAGAAACCACGGGTGACGAACGAAATCTCCGACGAGACCGGGCAGTTTGACATGCGCTTCATGCTCTGGCGAATGTTCTGCGCTGAAAACGACGTGCCCGTCGAAACCCTCCCCAGCGACCTCACCGGCGAGGCGCGCGACAAATGGAACGCACTCAAAGACACGAAATTGAAGTGACGAGTGACGAGTGACAAGTGACGAGAGAAGTCAAGTAGATCGTCAATCGTAAATAGACAGGAACAGGTTTTCTCTATGCACGATTGACGATTTACGATTCATGGCTGACGGTTCATGGCTGACGATTCACGATTTACGTCTTTTTAACTCGTCACCTGTCACTCGTCACTCGTCACTGTTTTAGAAATGGATTGGTGAGTCGCTCGCGCCCGATGGTGGTGTCGGGGCCGTGGCCGGAATAGACGGCTACGTCGTCGCCGAGCGGGATGATCTTGTTGAGGAGCGAATCCATCAACTGCGCGTATGAGCCGCCCGGCAAATCCGTCCGCCCGATAGACCCCGCGAACAGGCAATCGCCCACAAAAACTTTGCGCTCGCGCGCCTCGAACAGAACGACGTGGCCGGGCGTGTGCCCCGGACAGTGCAACGCCTGAAACGCGAGCGCGCCGACCGCGTAGCTTTCCCCGTCCGTCCAGTAACGATCCACTGCGGGCGGCGCGTCGTAAGCAAACCCCAACGCTTTCCACTGTGCACGCGGGATACCGATCCACGCGGGCTGTTCGGGCAACTGCCTGTAGAGCGGCTCGTCCGCCGCGTGCAAAATAATCTCCGCCTCCGGGCACAAACTTTTCAACGCCGACACGCCGCCCACATGATCGAGGTGCGCGTGCGTCAAAGCGATGGCCTGCAAGTCGAGCCTGTGCCGACGTAGAGCATCCACGATCAGCTCCGCATCGTCGCCCGGATCGACGCAGATCGCCCGCCGCGTCTCCTCGCAACCGAGTATCCGCGTCTGCTGTTGAAACGCCGTCACGGTGAGTGTTTCGATGATCATCCTGCCAGCCTTCGGGACATAAATTGATGATGAAATTGCATCTAAAGAAAGTATAAACTGACCCTCAAGAATCTACTAACAGACGAATTTTCGACCAGAGGGTTTAAGACTCATGCCATTAGGGAAGAAATCAGCTTCGCTCGCAGGGGTGTTGGATGAATTGACGACGGAAGCCGCGCCCGAGTTGACGGAACATCTAGAGCACAACGATCTGCGTTGCTACGCCTGCGGCCATCGCTGCCTGATCAAGGAAGGCAAGCGCGGCATCTGCAAAGTGCGCTTCAACGAACGGGGACGCCTCCTCGTCCCCACGGGCTACGTCGCCGCACTCGCCTGCGACCCCACGGAGAAGAAGCCCTTCTTCCACGCCCTCCCCGGCTCCGACACGCTCACGTTCGGCATGCTCGGCTGCGACCTCCACTGCTCTTATTGTCAGAACTGGTTGACGAGTCAAGCCCTGCGTGATGACGCGGCGGGGACCGCGCCGCAGGTCGTCTCGGCGGATCGTCTTGTGGCTTTGGCGAAGGCTCACGGGGCGGCGATGGTGGGGTCGAGTTATAACGAGCCTTTGATCACGGCGGAGTGGGCGTTGGAGGTGTTTCGGAAGGCGAAGCCGGAAGGTTTTAAGACCGCGTTCATCTCGAACGGCAACGCGACGCCGCAGGTGTTGGATTATCTGAGGCCGTGGACGGATTGTTACAAGATCGATTTGAAGTCCATGAACGACCGCAACTACAGGCAACTCGGCGGCGTGGTGGACAATATTTTGGAGACCGTGCGGATGGTGCACGAGCGCGGCTTCTGGTCGGAGATCGTGACGCTCGTGATTCCGGGCTTCAACGATTCAGAGGATGAACTGAAACGCGCGGCCGGTTTCATCGCCTCGGTGTCGCCCGACATCCCGTGGCACGTGACGGCGTTCCACAAGGACTACCGGATGACCGATCCCGCCAACACGACTCCGGCAATGCTCCAGCGCGCGGCAGACTTCGCGCGCGAGGCCGGGCTGCGCCACGTGTACGCGGGGAACCTCCCGGGCCGGGTCGGCGATCTCGAGCACACGATCTGCTCGACCTGCAGCGAGCGCCTCATCACCCGGTACGGCTATCTGGTCGAGGAATACCGCCTCACCCCTGACGGCGCCTGCCCGCGCT
>DASYMM010000129.1:0-7676 GCA_036009085.1 Pyrinomonadaceae bacterium
CTTTTTGTTCCCGACGCTCTTTATCTCCATTCTCGGCCCCGCCGCGCTCAATCTCATTGATTCGTTCGCCAAGATGTAAAGGAGTTTCCGATTATGCGCAAACGCACCATCAACGCTTTTCTGCTCGCCCTCGTCTTAACCATCGGCGTCTCCACTTTCTGGACGGCCACGACGACCGAGCACGACGGAGACGACGCCGCGGAGATTGTGGCCGCCGACGGCTCGCCCACGGGCACGGCGGCGGACGACGCGGCAGCAAGCAGCGACGAGAAGCCGAAGAAGAAGGGCAATCGTTTCGCGCGCTTCCTCAAAGCCCCGTTCAAAGCGGCGGCGAAACTCTTCGGCGGCGACGACGACAAGGTGAGCCGGTTGTCGGAGAAGGACGTGGCGAAGTTTGAGAGCGCGCCTTTGATGCGCGTGGAAGACAGCCGCACGGCGAGCGCCGGGAGCAGCACGGACGAAGGCGGCACCGCCAAAGATTATCTCGCACGCGGGCGCGCTCTGCTGGACGTAGGCCGTCTGAACGAAGCGATCCGGGAACTGTCGCGCGCCGTCTCGCTCGATGCGCGCCTCGCTGAAGCGCACAACCTTCTGGCCGTCGCCTACGACCGCAAGGGCTTGCACGACCGCGCGCGCGAATCCTTTGAACGCGCCCTCGACCACGAGCCGGACGCGCAGACTTTGAACAACCTCGGCTACTCGCTCTACCTGAACGGCAACTATCGCGCCGCCGTCACGCGCTTAAAGCGCGCCGCGAAACTCGCGCCCGCAGACGAGCGCATCTGGAACAATCTCGCGCTCGCGCAATGTCGTCTGGGCAAATACGACGACGCCTACAAGAGCTTCGCGCGTTCCGGCGGCGAGTATCAAGGGCGACTCAACATCGCTGCCATGCTGGAACGCGCGGGGCGCGAAGACGTGGCTATCGAGCACTACGAAGCCGCGCGTCGCGTCCAACCTCAGTCGGAGTTCGTGCTGCGTCGCCTCATCGAACTCTACACGCGCAGCGGGCACGCCGACCGCACCGAACAGATACGCCGCGTGCTCTACGGAGGCGCGAACGAACAAGTCGCCGGTAAGGAATAACGAAACAGTCGCCAACAGGGAATCGAAACATGACGCAAACAAACATACTGACGCGCATGGAAGTGGAGAGCATGGGGCCGCCCGTGCCGGAAGAACTCGCAGAGACGGACGTGCCCGAGAGTTTTCTATGCGACCTCGCGCTCAAGATCGTCGCCGCGCTGCCCGAACCTTCGACCTCGAACGTCACAGAGCGTCTGCACCTGCCGCGCGCTCTGACCGAAGAGATTCTGCAACAGCTTTACCGCGAGAAGTTGATCGAGGTGAAACTGCAATCGGCCATGGGCGCGACGCGCTACGGCATGCTCGATAAAGGTTGGGGGCAACTCGCACGCGCGCGCGCCTTCTGCGGCTACGACGGCCCCGCGCCCGTCTCCCTGCGCGACTACGCGCACATGATGCGCCTTCAGGCCGTGCCCGCGCGCAACGCGACGATGGACTCCGTGCGCGCGGCCTTCCGCGATCTCGTGCTGCCGGATTCGCTCATGCAGACGGTCGGCTGCGTCGTCAACTCGCGCCGCTCGCTCTTTCTCAGCGGCCCTCCGGGCACGGGCAAGACCGCCGTCGCCGAGCGCATCAATGCCAGTCTCCCCGGCGCGATCTGGATTCCCTACGCCATCGAGATTGACGGGCAAGTGATACGCGTCTTCGACTCGCACAATCACCGTCCCGCTCCAACCGACGCGACGCCCGTTGAATACGACCGCCGCTGGGTGTGCATCGAACGACCGCTCGTGATCGTCGGCGGCGAGTTGACGCTGGAGAACGCGGACTTGACGTGGAGCGAGGCGGCGCGTTTTTACGAAGCGCCGTTTCAGATGAAGTCGAACGGCGGCACGCTCGTCATAGACGACTTCGGGCGGCAGCGCGTCGCGCCCGCAGACCTCTTGAATCGCTGGATCGTGCCGCTCGAACGCCGCGTGGATTATTTGACGCTGCACACGGGCAAGAAGATCGAAGTGCCGTTCGAGCAACTCGTCGTCTTCGCGACGAACCTCGAAGACAAAGATTTGGTTGACGAAGCCTTCCTGCGTCGCATGGGTTATCGCGCGCGGGTCGAACCGCCGACGCCAGCCGCCTACATCGAAATTTTCAAGCGCGCGGCGCACACAAGGGGCTTGCGCGTCGAGCAAGTTTGCCTCGACTACATTTTGAACAACTACATGATCTCGCATCGCCAGATGAAGTCTTGCGAGCCGCGCGATCTGCTCGACCGCGTCTTAGACATCTGCCTCTTTGAAGGCCAGCCCATCGAACTCACGCCGAAGGTGATAGACGCCGCTTGGCGCAACTACTTCGGCACGTCGCACGGCTTCGCGCAGGAGACCGACGCGCAAACGCGTCGCGGCGCGGCGGGCGACGTGCGAAGCGTGGGAGACTTGGTGAAAGTTGATGCTTAAGGAAACCGGGGCGAGCAGATGTTGAAAGAAAAATTCTCACGCAAAGGCGCAAAGGCGCAGAGGAAAGATGCGACAGCGCGAACGGCAAACACGCGTCCGGCGGCGGCGGAAGCGCGCCTGTTGAATGAACCGCCGGTCTTCTTTGCGCCTTTACGCCTTTGCGTGCGGTCAATCTTCTCCCGCTCGCACGTCGCGCGTTTGAGCGTCGGCGCGTGCGCCCTTCTCTTCGTTCTCAGTCTGCCCACAGTTGCCTTCGCAGACCGCCTGCTTCTGGTTGACGGGACGACGCTCGAAGTTGACGAGGCTTGGGACGATGCGGAGGGCGTCTGGTACAGGCGCGGCGGCATGACTAATTTCGTCGAGCGCGCGCGCGTGAAGACAATCGAGCGCAAGGGCGACGCGAAAGACGCCTCGAAGACGAAACAAGTTGCGAAACTCGCAGACGTGAGCGAGGCGGGCGACGAGAAGGCTAAGACTTCACAAGTCTCCGCGCCGGAACAACCGCTCTGGATTTACCTCGTGGGGGGCGCGCGCTTTGAAGTTGACGAGGCGAACGAGACGGCGGAGGGCGTCTGGTACAAGCGCGGCAATCTCTCGATCTTTCTCGAACGCGCGCGCATTGAGCGTATTGAAAGAGAGACGGATGAATTGAAAGATGAGACAGCGACGGGAACAACGCAGATCGCGAAGCGCGAGCGGCGTTGGACGACGGGCAGGCCGCATCTCGACGCGCTCATACGGCAGAACGGCGCGCGTTACGGAGTTGATCCCTATCTGATCTTTTGCGTGATGGAGCAGGAGTCGCATTTCAACGCGGGGGCGGTCAGCCCGGTCGGCGCACGCGGGTTGATGCAGTTGATGCCGGGGACGGCGGCGCGTTTCGGCGTGAGCCGCGTCCATGACCCGGCGCAGAATATCGCGGGCGGCACGCGTTTCCTGAAGCAACTGTTAGGAAGATTCAACGGGCGTGTCGAGTTGGTGCTGGCGAGTTACAACGCGGGCGAGGGCGCGGTTGCGAAGTACGGCAATCGCGTGCCGCCTTATCGTGAGACGCGAAATTACGTGCGCCGCATCAGCGGACGCTACGGGCGCGCGGCGCATGCCGTGAGCGAACGAACAACTGCCGTCACTAAGACAACTGCCGGCACAAAGCCGGCTGCTGTGGCGTCGGTGAATTGAGCCGGAGAACGTTTGGTTGTGAGGAGCACGTCGGGCAGGAGGAGTATGAGAAGTTTGCTGGCAAGGCATGTGCGTTTGGCGAGGCACGGCGCGTTGCTCTTGTTGTGTGTCGCCGCGTCGGGCTACGGCGCGTCGGAGACGCGCGGGCAGGCTGCGCCGCAGCGCGGCATCGCATCGCAAGCGGACGCGGAAACGCCTCTGACGAATAACTCAATCGTCAAACTCGTGCGCGCGAAGTTCAGCGAGAAGACCGTCATCGCGATCATACGCGTGCGCCCCGTCCGCTTCGACCTCTCGCCGGATCGTCTCATCGAACTCAAGAGAAACGGTGTGGGCGAGCGCATCATCCTGACGATGCTGGCGCGCAGCGAAGGCGAAGCGTTTTACACGCGCGACGACGCGGCGGGCGATGCGTTTGAAGATGAGCCGTTTTTCGACGGCGCACGTCCCTCGAAACGCGCGAAGGATGCGGGGAAGCCGGCCAACGGGGGAAGCGATCCGAACGAGACGAATATCTTCGGCTCGTCGGGTGGCGTGCGCGGTCGTTCGCGTTCAAACATCGGCGGCGGCGCGGCGGAAGGCGACACGCAGACGCAGGGCAGCGCGAGCGTGCGGATACTGCGTCCACCGGCGGAAGCGGGCGGCGCAGCGGAACCCAAACTCGAACGCACGCCGACGCTGACGAACGACTCCGTGATCGAACTCGTCGAGGCGGGTTTTTCCGAAGGCACGATCATCCGGCGCATAGAGAGTTCGCCCGTCGAGTTTGATTTTGCGCCCGCGAAGCTGGCTGAGTTGCGCCGTCGTCGCGTCGGCGAACCCGTCATCAACGCGATGCGCGCCGCGATGAACGAAGAAGGCGCGGCGACGACGGGCGCAAATGATTCCACTGCGAAACCGTAAACGTTTAGCTTGTTCAAAACTGTAAAAGTCGAACTTGTTCGACAACGTAAAAGTTTAGATTGATGCGCTCCAATTTTTTCGTCTCGCGCGTGCTTAACTATGCGACAGGTTTTAAAGTCCGGCGCGTAGCCGTCGCGTGCGCGCTCGCTCTTCTGGTTGCGGCTGCGGCGGCGAGGCCATTGGCGTCGGTCGCGTCCGCGCAGGCGCAACGGAAGACGACGAACTCTGCTCCGTCAGCGTCGCAGGAGATTGACGACGATGAAGTGATCAAGGTGAGTACGACCGAAGTGCTCCTGCCCGTGACGGTGCGCGACGCACAGGGGCGGCTGGTGACGACGCTTGAGCGCAAAGACTTTCAGGTGTGGGAGAACGGGCGCGAGCAGCCTTTGAGCGATCTGCGCCTGCGGCGCGTGCCCGTGGACGTGATGCTGATGGTGGATGCTTCGTCTTCCGTGACGAGCAGCCTCGAAGATTTCCGGCGCGCGGCGGAAGAGTTTGCCGCGCGGCTCGCGCCCGAAGACCGCGTGAGCCTGTTGAAGTTTGACGACCGCGTCGAGTTGTTGCAGGACTGGACGCAGAGCCGCGTGCAGTTGCGACGCTCGCTCCGGCGCGTCGTGCCTGGGATGTTCACGCGTTTCCACGATGCGCTCTATCTGGCGGCGCGCGAGGGGTTCAAAAACACGCCGCAGCGTCGCCATGCCGTCGTCGTGCTGACGGACGGGATTGACAGCGGGCGCGGGCATGCCACGCTGGAGACCGCGCTCGGCGCACTGCTCGAAGCCGGAGCGAGCGTCTATTGCATCAGCAACACGGAGATCGAGCGTGCGCGCAAAAGCGCGGAACTCGACACGCTCGAATCCACGTCGCCCTCCACGCGTCGCTTCAACGAACTCCGCATCGGCGACCTGCGCGAATCCCTGCGCGTGCTCGACGCGAGCGAACGCAATCTCTCAAGTTTGACCGAGGCCACCGGCGGGCGACTCTTCAAACCGCAAAGCTTTGCCGCGCTCGACGAAATCTACGCCGAAGTGGCTGAGGAATTACGCTCCCAGTACGCGCTCTATTACATGCCGCTCGACAAGACGCGCGACGGAAAATTTCGCCGCGTGCAGGTCAAAGCCTCAGACCCCGCCCTGCGCCTCACCTCGCGCATCGGCTACTTCGCCCCACGCAGCTAAATTCCGATAACGTGTGTCAGAATCTCTTGACCGCCAAGGCTGATTTGTAGCCGAGGGGTCATAAAGCTACGCTGCGCTCCTATTTGTCTCCGACGGGTTCATACGATACGAATTTGACGCGTAGAGCCTCCCAGCGAAAAACCGTCTCACGTAGTTAAGTCCTTATATTCATTCACTTACACCTTTTAGCTAAGCTGGCACGGTCGTTGCTTAGTGCAGTAGGTTGATCAGTCTCTCCTAGCTGAGAGGGCAATTCCACAGGACAGGCGTTCGGGTTGAAATAGCGGCGGAGTTTGCATGCGAGAGCACTCCGCCGCGACTAAATGTTCAACCGCAAGTTGCATTTAGCTCGCTAAGAGGGTAGATTCTCCCCGGTAATTTACCCCGTCGCTCCCCGAAGTCTGCTCATGCCTGAGAGACCTGTTCAACAACGGTTCAACCAAAATTCGACGCTTGCCCTTAGAGTGCGTCTGAGAAATTTATCCGGTAGAGAAGGAAGAGAAAATGCGACCCATCAAACACGTTGAAAGAGGACTGACCGCCATCGCGGCGGGCGCGTTCAACACAATTCAGTTTTTTAATAAATATCGCCCCAGCGAATCGTTCATCCCGAAATGGTCGGACAAGCCGCTTTTGAAATCCTGGCAGAAATCGAAGCCGCCGCTCGGCTTCCCGCGCACGACCGACAGCCTCTGTCCCAAGTGCGTGATCGAAGCACGCGCCAAGATTTTGAGTGCGGAGGTGATTGACCCGGCGATCCTCATCAACGAGAAGGTCGGCGAGGTGAAGGCGCAGATCGTGGAGCGCAACGGCGAAATCTGGATGATCAAGGATTGCCCCACGCACGGCCACATCGAAGACATCATGGCGATGGACTCGAAGTTTCTCAAGCACATCGAGGCGCAGTTTCCCGGACGAGACATACAGGCGCACAACGACGAGAAGTTGCACAATCACGGCTCGTCCACCATCAAGTACGGGCGTGGCTCGGTCTTGACGATTGACCTCACGAACCGCTGCAACATGATGTGCGACCCGTGCTTCATGGACGCCAACCAGGTCGGCTTCGTCCACGAACTGAGCTTCGACGACGTGAAAGACATTCTCGACAAGGCGATCTCGATCAAACCGCGCCGCCAGATGTCGGTGCAGTTTTCGGGCGGCGAGCCGACGATCTCGCCGCACTTCATCGAATCCATCAAATACTCGCGCAAGGTCGGTTACAACTCCGTGCAGTGCGCGACGAACGGCATCGAGTTTGCCAAGAGCAAAGAGTTCTGCCGCGAAGCCGCCGACGCCGGCTTGCGCTACGCGTATCTACAGTTCGACGGCATCGGCAACGATGCGAACTCGCACCGGCAGGTCGGCAACCTCTTCGACGTGAAACTGCGCGCGATTGATAACCTGCACGAAGCGGGCGTCGAGATCGTGCTCGTCACCACGCTCGTCAACAACATCAACAACGATCAGGTCGGCTCCGTCATCCGTTTCGCTTTGGACAATCCGAAGAAGGTCGCCTTCATTTCGTTCCAGCCCGTCTCGTTTACGGGGCGCGACGAAGAGATCACGGATGAGCGGCGCATGGCGCAGCGTTACACTCTGTCGCACCTCGCGCATGACGTGAAGGCGCAGGTCGGCATCACGGAGCCGACGCGCGATTGGTTCCCGCTCTCTCTGATGGGCGCGTTTGCGGACTTCGCAGACCTTGTGCACGGCCCCGAAGCCGAATGGGGTCAGGTCTCCTGCGGTTGCCACCCGAACTGCGGCGTCGGCACGGCGGTAATGATCAACAAGAACACGAAAGAGATGAAGCCTGTGCCGGAGTTTTTGAACATTCCGGGACTCGTCAAAGACATGACGGGCATCACGGACGCGGGACGCGGCAAGTGGTTCTCGAACATCATGATGGGCTTGGCTCTGTTGAAGAACTACC
>DASYMM010000130.1:0-5639 GCA_036009085.1 Pyrinomonadaceae bacterium
GATACTGCGCGCCGACGGTGACGAGGTTGGAACTGATCTCCTGATCGTTTAAGGAATCGGTGAGGCGACGATAATCGTAGCCGACGAAGGCGTGCAGGCGGTCGGTGAAAGTTTCCGTCCAGAGCAGCGAGAATGTGTTGCGCGAGTTGTCTACGTTCGTGGTGCGGTTGCGTTCGTTGAGGAAGCCTAGACGGACGATGCGCGATGCGCCGGGTTTGAGGTCGAGCGTTGCGCCCGTGCGCTGCGAGCCGGGGGCGACGGTTGCGCCGAAGGGATTGAAGAAGCCTTCGTCTGCGCGCACATACTCGGCGTGCAGGAGGGCTTCGTAGAGGGGAAGCGGCTGCGAGAGTTCGAGGCGGTAGGCGTTGCCGCCCGCGTGGCGTTCGGCGGCGTTGTAGATGTTGCCGTTCGTCGCCATGTCGCCTTTGCTCATCGCCCATTCAAATTTGAGAGAGCCGCGATTCGGCAAAGTCTGTTCGCCGTCAATGCCGCCCAAGAGGTATGAGCCGAACTGGTTCTGCTTTTGTTCGACGAGCGAGAGACCCATGCGCAGGCCGAGGCGTCTGAAACTCTTCGAGGCGCGACCCGTGTAGACGCCGGAAGACATCCCCGCCGCGCGGTGCTCGTAAGTGACGACGAGTTGGACGAGGTTGAGGTCGTAGTCGAAGGCGGAGATGGGGCGCATGAAGAAGAGTTGCCCCGTGAGCGGATCGAGATTGTAGTCGAGCGAGCGGAGGAGCGGCTCGCGCGAGATGATGCGTTCGGGGTTGCGGCGGTCGCGCACTTCGAGGGCGACGGTTTCCGAACCGGGCAAAACGTCCGTGTAAGAGAGATTGATGAGGCCGAGGCGTCCGGCGGGGAACACGTCGCGCGCGAAAGAGGTGTCGGGACGCGCGCCCGTGACGCTGATGAAATCCCCGTTCGAGTTTTCGAGATGAACTTTCGCGCCCGTCAGCTTGCGCGAATAACCTGCGAGTTGCGTGTCGGTCATCCCGGCTTCAAAGTCGCCGAACATGGCGTAGGAGCGGTCGCGGTCAACGCGCGCGTAGAGCTTCGAGTTCGATTCCACGTCGTTGAAGCGCGTGGAGGAATCGCCGAAGATCGGATAGGCGCGCTCCAACGGGTCGGCCTGAAAGAGACGGTCGTGTCCCATCGTGCGATTGAGCGAACGCTGGCTGTCGTAGGCGAGCGTGAGCAGATTTTTGCCGAAGACCGAGCCGCGATAGAAGAACTCGATGTGGCTGCGCGCGCGTGAATTGTCGCCGCGCAGAGTGTTCTCCGGCGCGGCGCGTCCGATGGAGGCTTCGGCGAGGCCGACGAGAATCGTGGGGCGCAGTTCGGCGGTGAAGCGCAAACGACGCTCGGCGTTGATGTCGCCCGTGTGCGCTTGAATGCTGGCTAAGCCCGCCGTGTTGTCGGAGACGAGCCGCACGGAAGCGACGCCGCCGCGCAGACTCAAAACCACTTCCTTCAAAGTCGCGTTCGGGTCTTGGCCGACGATGCCTTCCGTGATCTCCAGAGACTTGTCGCGCTGCTGTTCGCGCTTGTCCGCTTCGCTCGTCGCCGGCGCGCTTCCGGCGGGGCGTAAGAAGTAGCCGCTCGAAGTCGAGACGGCGACCTGCCCGTCAGCCGCGGGGTTGTTCCATTGATCGAAGGCGCGCACGTTGAGGAGCAGCGAATCGCGCCCGCCCGCTTGCAGTTCGTCGCGCTCGGTGACGATCTCAAGCCGGCGCGCGGGGCCGCGTCCCATCACGTTGAACTCGACGGCGCGCCCCTCCTGACCCGTGGGACTCACGGCGATGGCGCGCACGCGATTCTGTCCGGCGCGCACGTTCAAACCGACAAACGTGTAGGTGGCGACTTTGTTTTTGTGGTCAACGCGGCTCAGGCCGATGTTCTGCGCGCCGACGTGCTGGCCGTTGACTTCGAGCGTCGCCGTCCAATCTTCCGCCACGCGCACTTCAACCTGCATCGCCGCCGACATGACGACCTCGCCCGACGCGGGGCTGACGACCATCACGTCGCCCGCCGCAACCGGCGCGACCAACTCCTTCGCTTCAACTTCGTATGTGCCCGCCGAGAGATCGGACGGAACTTTCGCAATCTCCTTCGCGTCGGAAATCTTTTCGATGCGCGGCTCGCGCGCGGGCGACGACGCGCCGTTCGCGTTTGCGCCCGCGTTCAACGTCGGCGCGAGCGTGTTCGCCGCCTGCGCGTTCGTCGTTGCTGTTGACGCCTGTGAGTTCGTTGCTTGTCCGTTCGTCGTTGCTGCGTTCGTCGTTGCTGTCGGCGCGGGAGTTGGCGTTATCGCGGCGAGTTGGGGCGCGCGTAGGGGCGCGGGTTTGCCGTCTTTTTGTTCAACGTTCTGGGCTGCTTCGTCGTCGCTGCTCGCGCCGTTCGTGCTGCGGAGCGCGAAGTTCTGGCGCAGGAGCGTGCCGCCGCCGAGCGGGGTGCGAAGCAGGCGCGCCCAACTGCGACCGGAACGGCGGCCTTCGTCCGTGAGCGCGTAGCCGCGCGGGAGCGTTACGGGGTCGAGCGCGATGACGACCGAACCGTCTTCCACGGACGGCAGACTGTACATGCCTTCCGAGTCGGTGATGACCGACTGGCCGTTGTCTATGTAGAGCCGCGCGCCTTCGACCGCGCGTTCGCCCGCGTCGAATTGATCGTTCGCGTTTTTGTCCTCGAAGACGCGCCCGATGATGATCTGACGCGTGGAGAAGACGCCGCGCCCGACGCGCACGGTGGCGCGCGACGGGCTGGTCGAGATGCGTTCGCCCGAACCGTAGACGCCCGACGCGGTGGCCGAGTTCGTCTGGTCGCCTTCCTGCGCGTTGACGCCGATGCGTACGCGATAGACGAGCGAGGCGCGCGCCCCGGCGGCGAGCGTGCCGAGGTTGAAGACAAGTTCGTTGCCGTTCGTTTGCGGCTCGATGTTTTGCGGCGGCGCGGGCGCGACGGTGAGTTGCGCCGTGCCTGCCGCGTAGTGGAACGATTGCGGCAGCACGTCGCGGACGACGACTTCGCGCAAAGTTGCCTGCGTCGTGTTACGCACTTCGACGCGATAGGAAATGATGTCGCCGATCTCTGCGCGCTGCTGGTCTGCGATCTTGTTGATCTCAAGCGTCTGCAATTCAAAGAGCGGGATGTTGAGCGCGACGCCCGCGAGATTGTCGAGTTCGACGTTCGTGTCCGTGAGCGTGAAGCTGCCTTGTTCGGCGATGGGCTGCTCGTCGAGAGCGCGCACGGTGGCATGGTAGAGGCCGGAGACGGCGGCGGGGCGAATCGCATATTCGAGCATGCGCGAGCGATAGCCCGTGGCGGCGACGTTGACGTAGTAAGTGGCGGGCAGGGCGAGTTGCGACGGGGTCAAAGCGAAACTGAAGAGGCCGCCTTGCGCCGTCGTGTAGGGGTTGTCGTTCGTCTCGTTCGGGGTGTAGCCGATGCCGCTCGTGGTGGGGAGCGGCGTGCGCGTCTGCGGGTCTGTGACGAGCGAGACGCGCGCGCCGCTGATGGTGACTGCGCCGCCGCTGCGTCCGGCGAAGATTGTGCCGAAGGGATTGACGACGGCGGTGGCGGCTGAACTGTTGACGCTGTCGAAATTTTCGCCGCTGAGCGTGGCCGTGTTGACCGCGCCCGCGCCCGGCGCGATGTCGCCCGTGACGAGCGCGCGGAAAGTCAGCGACACGATTTCGGCGGGCTGCACCTGCGGAAGTTTCACTTCAAAGCGACGCAGGCTCGCCGAATAACCTTCGTCCGCGTCTGACGAATCGGTGAGCGCGCGCGTGTTCAGGCGGAGCGAGCCGGGGACGTATTGAAGCCCGGCGGGCAGATCGTCTGCGACGAGGACGTTGCGCGCGACGACCGAACCGTTGTTGCGGAAACTGATCGCGTAGTCGAGCGTCTGGCCGGGGGCGGCGGTCGTGCGCTCAAGATTGTTGACGAGTTTGGAGGGCGGGAGCGCGGGGTTTGCCGGATCGGTCAAACGCGCGCGTTCGCCCACGGCGTTGATGATCGTGCCGGTGTCTTCGACTGTGCCGTTCGTCGTGATGGAGACGTTCGAGCGGGCGTCGAGGCGGATGGCGAGTTGCGTCTGCGGTGCGACGGCGTTGGTATCAACGACGGTAAGCACGCCGATGCAGGCGCGAGGCGAGAGGCGCGGCGACATCGTGGAGTTGAGATTGATGGGCGTGTCGGCGTCGCCGATTGCGCCGTTGTCGTCCGTGTCGAAGTGTAAGGAGAGAAGCGTGGCAGGGGCGGAGACTTCGGCGCGCGTGATGGTGTAGAGGTCGGGCGTGTTGCCGAAATTGCAGACGCGGAAGAGGCGCGTGATGCGTTCCTGCGGCGCGACGGCGGCGGAAGGAGCGGTTTCGTCCGGCGTGACGACGATAGCGGAGACGGCGCGGACGGTGACGGTGATGGTGGGCGAGACGGTGGAAAACTCGTTGCCTTCGTCGTCTGCGTAGATCGCTTCGGCGCGGTTGGAGATAACGGAATCCGCCGGAGTTTGTTGCGGCTGCGCAAGGCTCGCGTGCGGCGCGAAGAGAATCGCGAACGCGAGCAGGGCAGTTATCACAAACTTATCGGCGGCGGTCTTCAACATTGGGGAATGAGGGTCAGACGTGAATCATTCAAAAAGCGCGAGATTGGGGGTTGAGTAAAAAATGGAAGCGGCGCAGTTTGCCGGAACGTGAACGGGGCACAGACTCACGTTCCACCGCGCCGCTTCCAAACCACAGGGCGCGGATTAAATCAGCCCTAGTTGATCAAGCGACGGAAACGGAACGTGCCCGTCTCGGCGGGAGCGAGCGTCGGCACGTTGCCCTTGAGCACGTTCGTCAACGCCGTGACGGGACTGCCCGCCCCGTCAGTCACGGTGCCGCCCGCGGTCGAAACCGAAGGCATCGGCACGATGACCTGTGTTGTGAACGTCGCCCAGTTGTTCGTGTTCCCCGGTCCGGGAACGCCGTCTTCCGTGATGACGAGGCTCGTGGCCGTCAGAGCGGAACTGTTCGAGCCGACGGGCGGCGCGACCATGATGTTCGTGTAAGTGATCTGGTACACGATGATCGCGCCGGGGATGGTGGCGGAAGGATTGTCGGACGCGTCAACTACCGTGACCGACTTGTCGAGCCGGACGAATCCCGTGTAGAGACGGTCAATCGTCCGATTGGTGTTGGCGGGCGTGTTGCCGGAGGCGGCCTGAACGATGCTGTCGAAGCCGGTCAGGATAGCCTGCACGGCGGGTGCATCAACGCGCACGTAAACGTCCCTGTTGGTGTTCATGGCGAGCGGGGCGAGCACGAAAGTGCCGCCGCCGGAGATGGTCGTGAAAGGGCCAGCCGGGTTGAGGCTCACGCCGACGGTGAAGCCTGCGGGCACGGTCGGCGCGGTGAGCGTGAACGTGTCTGTGGCGTTGCCGGTGTTGCGCACGGTGTTGGCGAAGACGATGAAGCCGGCGGCGGTCGTCGAGCAGGCTGCGTTCGGCGGACCCGCGCAGGGCGGCACGCCGGAGATGCCCGTCGTCACGCTGCGGCTGGTGAAGTCTGTGTTGTTGTTGCCGGCGGGGCCGGTGGCAGCGGGTTGACCGAACGGACCGATGAGGACGTTGCCGACCTGTTGGAGCAGCGTCGGTTGAC
>DASYMM010000131.1:0-5120 GCA_036009085.1 Pyrinomonadaceae bacterium
CGTGAGGCAGAGCGGTGACGGCTCCGAATTTGTAACGCAAGAGCGAGAGGATGAGGAAGGTGGAAGCGGCGGCGATGGCGGAGTTGAAGAGGAGAGTCGAGCGTTCTTTGCTAAAGCGTAGAGAGGCGCACAGAGCCGCGACGGCGGCGAGAATCACCGTCGCTTCCCCGGCGAAGAGCAGCATTGCGAGGAAGACGAACGTGTCCGAGAGCGAAACCTGCCCGCGCACGTGCGGGATTTTGATCGTGATGCGCGTCCCGATGTTGATCGCGACGAGAGCCAACAGCAAAAAGGGGACACCGATTTGTGCCACGGACAGGTGGAGCACGGAGACGATCAAGGCACCGGCACCCAAAGCGATGCCAAGCCATTTGAGTGGCCGGACAAGATTCTGTGTATTTGCAGCGATCATGATGACAGGAAATCGAGGGTGCTACGACGGCAGTGGATTTGGAAACGCTCTCGCCTGTCCTACCAAACGGAAGGCAGCCACTCCGCGTACAAACGTTATGCCAACTCGCTCCCCTCAAAAAAACTCGCCGTTTCGTTAGAAAAACTCATCCGCCGCCCCTCCAAGTCCGGCCTTTTCGGTCAAACTGCCCGGTCAGAGTGGCACGCTCAAGTGTCAGTCAGACCGAATTTCTGCCTTTCAACGGCAAATATTTCTGAATTAAATAGTCTGGTTCACCCTCTCATCAGCCTGATTATTCCTACAAACATATAAATATCAACGATTTAGCCGTCGCCCTCGGAAGAATGTGCAATTTTAGTTTTTACTTGCTTTAACATTGTTGATGATTTAGAATCTTTTTTGTGCGGATTGAAGGCTTTTCCGCGCGTTTGCCAACCGCCCGCCCGATGCGACCGATGCCGTCGCCGCTCTCTTCGACACTATGTCTATGCACAGACCCGCCGGTGAATCTTTGGCAATTCCCGCTTTTACGCGCTAGCGGCCAGAGGTTGGAGCCATTGCCGTGAGTATTTCTGCTGAAAATTGAGGGTGGCCGACGCGGAGGCGTCAGGGGGCGCGGACGCGGTTCAAAATTTGAGATGGCTAGATTGGGAGTGAGTCTATGAGGATCGTTTGTCCGAAGTGCGAGTTGAAGGGTCAGGTGGATGTCGCGTCGGCGAGCGCGAAGACGCGCATTGCCTGCGTCCGTTGCGCGACCACTTTTGATGCCATTTACATTGATGGTCAGATTCAAGCCCTCTTGCCACAGGCCAGCCACGTCGAAATGGCTCTCGAAAGCGTCGGCAGCGATGCGTTCGCCGCTACTGCGCCGGAGACACCATCGCCCGTCGAGACACAACAAGAATCGCAACTCGATTTTGCGTCTCAACTCGAAAGCGCGCCCGCGCCCGCAGACAACTTTTTAACGTCGTCAATGGAGATGGCGTTGGATGAGTCTTTAGAAACTTCGTCGCCCGTCTTGCCGCAGGAGACCGCAAACGAGTCCGCCGGGCAGAGTGTGCCGGGCGCGCCGGAAGCGCAGGAAATGCCCGACGGACAGCAGACGGCGAGCGCGTTGGAGACGCCGCCCAAATTCGTCGGCGCGGGCAAGACCGGCCAGCCTTCGGACGCTTATGGTTTGGGAGTGCGCCTGATGCGGGTTTCGCCCATGTGGCTGTTGCTCGCGGGACTATCTTTCATCTCGTTTATCGTTCTCTGCAACTGGCTCATCAAGCCGGACGCGACGAACGTAGACGCAGCGCGCATGCTCGTCGCCGATAACCACGCCACCAACGGGTCGCCGAGCCGCGTCGTCCCGCCGAACTCGACGGCTCTGTCCACGGTCAACAGTCAGGCCGCACCGTCCGGGACTCAACCCGGCGTGGCTTTCATCCCGACGGAAGCCAAAGAGGCAAACGCTCCCAAAGCCGCGACGCCGGGCGCGAAGACAATCGAGCAGCCCGCCGCCGAAGTGAAGCCCGCGGTCGCAGAGAAGTCGGCGAGTCCGGCGTCTCCGTCGAACGGGGCGAGCGCAGCGCAAGGCGGCAGGGTGACGATCCAGATCGGTTCTTACAACGAAGCGGCGCAGGCAGAGGAACGCGTCGCCACTTTGAGGTCTGCCGGATACGAGGCGCGCAGCGTGGCGGTGGAGATTCCGAAGCGCGGCACGTGGTATCGAGTGCAGAGCGGGCGTTTCGTTGATCGCGACGAAGCGGAGCGATACGGCAAGCAACTACGCGAAAAAGGCGTCGTGTCGAATTTCATCACGACCGACGTTCAAGAGTAATCAATCGCAAACGACGTTCAAGAGTAACTATTTTCCACACGCGGCTCCCCCCGCGCAAACCACAGCGCAAACCTAGAGCGATGTTCGCCGAAACCAAGCTCCAACTACCTTCGGTCAGCGGATTGACGACAGCGGAAGCGACGCTCTTCTACTCGAAGACGGTCGAGCGATACGCGCGTTTCTTCGACCGCCCCGAACAACGCCTGCGTTTTCTCAACAACACGCTGGCGCATCAGATCGCCTGCAAAGAGAAACTCGACCGCGCGCTTGAAAGTCACAGTTTCCTCAAACGTTTCGGCCTCTACGACCGGATCAAAAAGGCCGGTTTTTATGATCGTCTCTTAGACCTCTGGCTGCATCGCCACATCTGCCGCGAGTTGAAAGACATGTTGCCGTCGGCCTCAAGCGAGCGGCGCAAACTCTTGCAGCAGAGCAAAGCCAGTTTCGCCACGCGTGTGCTTTTCCGTTGCTACGAGATGCGCCGCGTGCTCTACGGAGTCGCCGCCGCCGTGTGCGTCGTCGCCGTCGTGGGTGTTAGTTACACCGCCGTCTGGTCTGTGCGGCGCGCGACGACGTTCCTTGCGTCGCGCCGTCAAAGCGAACGCAGGCACACAGCCCCGGCGAGCAATCAAAACGCCGCCGCCGAGTCGAGCGTTAAGCGTCTGCCGGATTATCGCCCGGAGAAAGTCTGGCTCGTCGAGCAACAGGGAAATTACGAACGCTACAGCAACGGCGCGCGTATCCTGACCGACTACGAAACCGAGAATCACACGCGCGGCTATTACGTTCTGCCGCACGGCCAGAGCGCGTTCGTCAAGACGAGCGGCGGAAGCAGCGGCGACGCGGAAGTGCGCCGGGCACCCGTCGGCATCGTCTATCACACGTCCGAGAGCGACATGTTGCCGTTTACGTCCGACAACAACGCTTCCATCGAAACGCACACGCGCGGGCTGCTCGAATACGTCAGGAAGAATAAGTCTTACAACTACCTGATTGATCGCTTCGGACAGGTTTATCGCGTCGTGCGCGACGGGGACGCGGCGAATCACGCGGGCAACTCCGTCTGGTCGGATGCGGACGGCGTCTATGTCGGCCTCAACGAAAGTTTTCTCGGCGTCTGTTTCGAGACGAACAGCGAATCCGACTCGCTCGACGAACAGTTGACCGAAGCGCAACTCGTCGCGGGGCGTCTGCTCACGCAGGTCTTGCGCAGCCGCTACCAGATCAACGATGCGGACTGCGTGACGCACGGCCTCGTCTCCGTCAATCCCTCGAACATGCTCATCTGCTATCACCACGACTGGGCGCGCAACTTTCCTTTTGAAGCCTTCGGTTTGTCCGACAAGTACAAAGTTGCCCCGGCGAGCGTCAGCGAGTTCGGCTTCACTTACGACGAAGAGATCGCGGAAAAGCTCGGCGGCGATGTCTGGGACGGCGTGAAGCTCGCCGAAGAGGAGTTCCGCCGCCGCGCCGAAGAACGGAACTTGACGCCCGAAGAGATGCGTCGCCACATGCGCGAACGCTATCAGGCCGAGATGAATTTAACCTTGAGACTCCGCACCTCGCATCCCGCGACGGAAGCGGAAGCAAGTCGTCAGACGGACAACTCGACAACCTCGCCCACCACGTCGCGCCCGAACGCGCGGCAAACTTAAACGACCAAAAGGGTCGCCAATCCCGATACACTCGCTGTTTTAAATCTGCGCCCGACTGTTTGTGACTCGTTCACGACGGAAACCACAAGAGACATGCAAACGCGCGTCTCGATAACCAAAAGGAGAGACGAAAATGTTGGAAGAGAAAAATCAAGCCACGTCGAACAAGCCGGAAGCCGGTAAGAGCGAATCGGTCAACGTAAAGACCGGAGCCATTGGCCTCGACATCGGCACGAGCCGCATCGTGATGGCCGATAGTTCGTCGGCGAAGGATTCGCGCTCGCAACTGAACGCCTTCGTCGCCGTCCCCAGTTCGGAGATGGCCGAGAACGTGCTCAAGCACAAGAACATGGTCTATGAGCGCAACTGCAAGAACCTCTACGTCTATGGCAACGACTCGAACTTCTTCGCCAGCTTCCTGAACGTTGACGCCCGCCGCCCGATGCGCGACGGCCTCTTGAACGCGCAGGAAGAGATGAGCCAGCACATCATGCAACTCATCATCCAGCGCATCGTGCCGCGCGGGCGTGGCAAAGAGATGCTCTATTTCAGCGTGCCGGGCAAGGGCGAGGGCGTCAACGGCAAACTCGTCTATCACGAAGCGGTGCTTCGCAGTTTCCTACAGACGCTCGGCTACAACGCGCGCTCCATTAACGAAGGTCAGGCCGTCGTCTTCTCCGAGTTGCAGGAAGAAAATTTCACGGGCATCGGCATCAGCTTCGGCGGCGGCATGTGCAACGTCTCTGTGTCGTTCATGTCCATGCCGATGATCACGTTCAGCATCCCGAAGGGCGGCGACTACATCGACCGCAACGTGACGGAAGTGTTGGGCGAGGGCAACCTCACCAAAGTACGTCTGGAAAAAGAAGAGAACCTCGACCTCTCGCGCCAGCCCAAGGACGAACTCAGCCGCGCGCTCCACATCTACTACGAAGACGTGATGCAGAGCTTGATCGAGCGCCTGCGCGCGGAGTTCAAGGCGTCGAGCCAACTGCCGAAGATCGACCGTCCGATGTCCATCGTGCTGGCGGGTGGCACGGCGAAACCGGCGGGCTTCCTACAGAAGTTCGACCAGATGCTGCGCGCGGGCGGCGAGTTCCCCATCGCGATTGCCGACGTGCGGATGGCGAAAGACCCGCTCACGGCGACGGCGCACGGCTGCTACATCGCCGCGCTCTCCGAAACGAAGTAAGAGCTCAAGAGCGAGCCGATCACACAAAACCATGAG
>DASYMM010000132.1:0-2737 GCA_036009085.1 Pyrinomonadaceae bacterium
CTTTCTAAACACTCACTCTCCGCACGACGAGTTGATGAAGCTCCGCAACGCTTCGTAATAAGCCGCGCCGCCGATGTCGAAGGTGAGATTGTGCGGCGCGTTTTTTACTTCGTAGAACTGTTTCGGCGCGTGCGCGGCGTCGAACAGGCGGCGGCCAAGTTGGTAGGGAATGATCTCGTCGGCCTGACTGTGGATGAAAAGTTTCGGGCACGTGACATGCTCGATCTTCGAGAGCGAATCCATCTTCGTGCGGAGGATGAAGTGCGGGACGAACGGCAGCAACTCCGCAGCCATGTCGGCAATCGAGGTGAAGCTCGACTGCACGACGAGGCCGCACGCCTGCGTCTTCGTCGCCAGATCAATCGCCACGGCGCCGCCGAGCGATTCGCCGAAGATGACGATCTGCGAGGCGGGAATGCCGCGCGACTGCGTCAGGTAATCCCACGCCGCGCGTGCGTCGGCATATAAACCCTCTTCGGACGGGCGGCCTTCGCTCTTGCCGTAGCCGCGATAGTCAATGATCAAGACGTTGATGTGCAGCTTGACGAACTCCTCGATGATCTCGTAGCGGTGCGAGATGTTGCCCGCGTTGCCGTGCAGGAAGAGGAGCGTCCGTCTGGTTTCAACCCGTTCGAGCGCGCCGCCGCGCCCGACTTGCGGCGTGCAATACCAACCGTGTAGGCGCACGCCGTCAGCCGACGTGAGTTGCACGTCTTCCGTGCGCGCGGCGATCTCTCCTTCGCGCGGTTGCCGTTGCTCGCGCTCCCACACGCCCGCCGGATACTTCGCCGGAAAGTAAATGAAACTATCCTCGAACAACATGACATACCCCGCAAAGCCCGCCGACAGCAACACGACGATGCGCGCCAGCCGCCACCCGAAATTCTTGTTCGCCCAGAGATTGACGATAAACTTTTTCAACATGCGTTTCCATCCCGCGCCCCCACGAGAAGATTAGACACCCGCCACACGTAAAGTTGAAAGTTTTTCTTTGCGCCTTTCGTTCTAACTTTGCGCCTCCAGCGAGAACTGCTTTTCAAACTGGAGGCGCAAAGTTAGAACGAAAGGCGCAAAGGGAAGACCGTAACTTTGATTGACTTGTTTTAGAAATCGAACTCGCCGCGACGGATGAGGGCGGCGAGGAGTTGGATGTCGGGCGAGAGCGGGCGGTCGCGCGTGAGGCGCGGGGCGTGTGCGCGGACGAGTTCGTAGGCGCGCAGGACGCCGAGGCCGGGTTTGAGCGGGGCGCGATATTCGAGTCCTTCTGCGGCGGCGAGCAGTTCGACGGCGAGGATGTGTTCGGCGTTCTCAACCACCGCGCGGAGTTTCAAGGCGGCGGTCATGCCCATCGAGACGTGGTCTTCTTTGCCCGCGGAGGTCGGCAGATTGTCGGTCGTCGCCGGGTGCGCGAGCACCTTCATTTCGTTCAGGAGCGCGACCGCCGTGACGTGCGCGATCATGAAACCGGAGGACGTGCCGGGATGCGCTGTGAGAAACGCGGGGAGTCCTTCGTTGATGTCCGGGTTGATGAGACGCTCGATGCGGCGTTCGCTGATGTTGAGCAGATGCGTGAGCGCGATGGCGCAGTAGTCGAACGCGAGGGCGAGCGGCGCGCCGTGAAAGTTTCCGCCGGAGATGAGTTCGTTCGTCTCTGTGAAGACGAGCGGGTTGTCGGTCGCGCTGCCCGTCTCGATCTCGACCGTGGCGCGCGCGTGCGCGAAACAGTCGCGCGCCGCGCCGTGAACCTGCGGCATGCAGCGCAGGGAATAAGCGTCTTGCACGCGCGGGTCGTTTTCACGATGCGACTCTCTGATCTCGCTGTCGTGCAGCAGTTCGAGCAGGTGCGCGGCGGCGGCCACTTGGCCGGGATGCGGGCGCGCTTGATGGAGGCGTTCGTCAAAGGCTGCGGGCGTGCCGCGCAACGCTTCGAGCGACATTGCGCCCGCGACATCAGACGCGCGTGCGAGTTGTTCGGCGCGACGCAGGGCGAGCGCGCCGACGGCGGTGAGAGCCTGCGTGCCGTTCAAGAGCGCGAGTCCCTCTTTGGCTTCGAGCGCGAGCGGGCGGATTCCCGCGCGCCTGAGAGCCTCCGCGCTCGCCATGCGCTCGCCTTTATAGACTGACTCGCCTTCGCCGATGCAACCGAGCGCGAGATGCGCGAGCGGCGCGAGATCGCCGCTCGCGCCGACCGAACCCTTCTCCGGCACGACGGGCACAACGCCGCGCTCCAACATCTCTATAAGCGTCTCGCAGACGACCGCGCGTGCGCCGCTGTAGCCGAGCGCGAGGACGTTTGCGCGAAGCAGCATCATCGCGCGCGTCTCTTCCGCCGGGAGCGGCGAGCCGACGCCGCACGAATGGCTGCGCACGAGGTTTAGTTGCAACTCCTGCAACTCCGCGCGCGGGATCGAATAATCCGACAACTTCCCGAAGCCCGTGTTGACGCCGTACACCACGCGCCCCTCTTCCACGATCCGCTCGACCAGCGCACGCGCCGCCTCAATCCGCACGCGCGCCTCCGCCCCGAGCGACACGCGCTCCTCCCCGCGCGCCACCCGCGCGATCTGTTCCAACGACAAAGGCTGTCCGTTCAACTCCAGCATAAGAAGGCAGTGACGAGTGACAAGTGACGAGTGACGAGATTAAAACGGTGACGGGTAACAGGTGACGGGCGACAGGTGACAAGATGAAAGGCAGGTTGAAAGACAAGGCTTCTGTTTTAACTTGTCACCTGTCA
>DASYMM010000133.1:0-12193 GCA_036009085.1 Pyrinomonadaceae bacterium
TGCTGACTAAAATCGGCGAGAACCGCTTTGCCTTCAACTTCCCGCGCGCCGAGAGGCCAACCGAGGTCTATATCAAGCTTGGGCGCGACGGTCAGCCGCGCTTCGTCCATCAATTTGTGTGGGCATTCAAACGGCTATAGCGAGATGCGATTGAGTAAAGCTAAAAAGTAAAGACTCACCACAGTTCGGGCATACACAGGTCAGGCTTGAGTTATGGAAGCGTCAGAGTAGCGTTAAAGCGTCTGGCAAAAGCAGGAGCCACAAATTCACACGAAACAACGCGAAGTAGATAGACGATCTGTTTCGTGTCGTTTCGTGTGAATTCGTGGCTCCATTCTTTGTCTTACCGGGTCTTGTCGGCTGTCCTTAGCAAGCAATTCACAGGCGCGTCTCAGGACTGCGGTTTGAAGTAGAGCACGAGTCCCGCGCCGACGGAGACGAGGAGGAAGCCGATGTAGAGCATCGGGTTGATGGCGGTTTTGGGCGGGTGGAGCCACATCGTGACGAGGACGTTGACGAGCGGCGCGCCGCCGAAGACGAGCGGCATCACGTAGGTCGGCAAGCCCCCGGTGCGGAAGGCGAAGATGATGCAGACCGCGCCGATTGCGCCGAGCGCGCCGGCGAGCGTGGCGGTCGTCGCGCCTGCGGAGTTGAAGTTGTTGAGCGCGCCTTGCGACCAGAGCCACGCGGCGGGCACGAGCACGCCGATCAAAAAGTAGGCCACGCCGACGCACAGCAGCGCACGCATCGGGTTGCCGAGTTTGACCTGCCCCTGATGCAGCATCGCGCCGTACACTCCCCACGACAAAGCCGCGCCGAGCGCGAACACGATCCAGACCATAGATTTCTCTTTTCCTTTTTCCATCGTTGTTTCCGAGCGCGTCCAAGAATGAAGTTGAGCAAAACTTTGCGCCTTTAGTATTTCTTCTTTGCGCCTTTGCCTGAACTATATTTCTCGCAAAGGCGCAAAGTCAAAAACGTAAGGCGCGAAGGGGTTAGGCCGTTTCGCTTGACGTTTAACTCAACTCAGAACTGGACGCGCACGCCGAGTTGAATTTGACGCGCGGAGGTGACGGTCGAGCGGATGCGCCCGAAGGTCGTGAGCGGCGCTTCGTTGTCAGCCGCGCCGGCGAAGACGGTCAGGGCGGGCGGCGCGAAGTTGGCGCGGTTGAAGAGATTGAACGCCTCGACGCGAATCTGGACGTTCGTGTCTTCGCCGAGCGGCGACGCGAAACGTATGTTCTTCATCGCGGAGAGGTCGAAGGTGCGCAAATTTGGCCCGATGAATGCGCCGCGCCCTGTGTTGCCGAGCGTGCCCGCCGGTTGGAGGACGAAGGCGTTCGGGTCGAAGTATTGATCGGGGTTGCCGAGCACGGCAGACTCGTAGGTGTAGCCGTCGCGGATGCTCGCGCGGTCGCGCCCGATGCCGGGGCCGAGCGACGGCTGCCAGAGCGAGCGCGAACGATTGGCCTGCACGAAGACGGTCAAGGGGTTGCCGCTTCTGGCCTGCCCGATTCCGGCGAGTTGCCAGTCGTCGAGAAGCGCGCCCGCCCAGCCTTTCAAATCTTTCGCGTAGGGAATCTGCCAGACGAAGTTGACCACCCAGTTGTGCTTGGCGTGATAGTCTGCGAGACCCTTGTTGTAGTTGAAGCCGGGGTATTCGGGGAAGGCGGTCGTCGTGCCGTTCGTCGCGTCGGAGAAGAAGGTGGAAGCCTGAGTCGTGTCGATGTTGCGCGAGAAGGTGTAGGACGACTGGACGTTGAAGTTTTGATTCCAACGCTTACGCACCTCGAAGATCATCGCGTTGTACCAGGAGTTGCCGTCGCTGCTCTTGAGTTCGATGGTCGAGAAGGCGGTGTTCTGGCGCGGCGCGCCTGCGGGGAAGAAGGGCGTGCCGTCGGGCTGTATCTGCGGGACGGCGGTGTTGATGTCGTTGCTGCGCAGGAGGTGTATGCCGCGCGAACCTGCGTAGCCGAGCGTGACGACCGTTTGCCAAGGCAGTTCTTGCTGGACGTTCAGGTTGTAGACGTTGAGATACGGGTTATCTAGATCGAACTGGACGGGGCGGATGGAGTTGGCGAAAGCGCACGAGAGCGGCGCGACGGGGAAGGCGGGACGGCAAGGGCCGGTCGGCGTAAAGCCGATGGCGATGCGCGGCGTGGCGGGCGGGTTCGTCACCGTCACGATCAAGTTCTGCTGGTTGTTCGTGTTGAAATAGATGCCGTAGCCGCCGCGCAGGGAAGTTTTGCCGTCGCCGAACACGTCCCACGCGAAGCCGACGCGCGGCGAGAGATTTTTGCGCGTCGGGTTTTCGTAGAGCACGCCGGTCGTCGGCGCGCGATCCGTGAAAAGAGACGGTAGCGCGGAATCGCGCCCTTGGAGGTCAACGGGCATGGTCGTCGTTTCGTAACGCAGCCCGGCGTTGAGCGTGAGGCGTTCGTGGAGGCGGAAACTGTCCTGCACGTAGCCGGCGAAGAGTGTGAAACGCCAGTAGCGGTCGAGCGCGCCGTTGACGGGCAGGCCGATGAAGCTTTGCGGGTTGTTCGTCAAAAAGTTTCTGAGGTTGGAGAACGTCCATGTGCCGAGCGAGAATGTCGGGTTATACATGTTGTCCTGATAACGCTCGACGAGGCCGCCGAACTTCAACAGGTGGCGACCGCGCGTGTGCACCGCGCCGTGCTCGAAGCTGAAGACGTTTTGTGTGAGACGCAAGTTGGCCGACGATTGCGGCCCGAAGCGCGGGACGCCGCCGATGTCTATGTTGCCGATGAAATCGCGACCCGGAATGAAGGGCGTGAGAGCTTGCGTCGTGTTCGATTCGACGTTTTGCCCGATGCGCGTGCGCCCGAAGCCGAAGCGGAAGGTGTGGAGCGTGCGCGCCGACTGGATGAAGCGATGCTCGGCGGTGAAAAACTGGTTGCGCGAGAGAAAGGCGCGTGGAAACTGCGGGAAGTCTGTCGGGAGAGCTTGATCCGCATCGTCGAAGGTGTAGCGCGCGAAGAATTGGTTGCGGTCGTTGAAGTTGTGATCGACGCGGCCTTGAAAGAAATGCTGCGTGACCTGTTGATTGAAACCGAAGTTGTAGGCCGCGAGACCGCCGCCGAGGTTCGCGCCGTTTGGCAAGGGGAACTCGTCGAGGAACGGGCGAACTGCGGGATTGATCGCGACTGCCGCGCCGCCGCCGGGCAGGATGCCGAGGCGCGCGTTTGCGTCGGGCACGACGGTCGAGACGGTGCGACCGAGTTGTTCGCGCAGCGATTCGTAGTTGAAGAAGAAGAAGGTTTTGTCGCGCTTGATGGGGCCGCCGAGCGCGCCGCCGAATTGATTGCGCTTGAACTCGGGCTTGCGCGGCGTGTCGAAAAAGTTGCGCGCGTCGAAGTTGTCGTTGCGATGAAATTCGTAGAGCGAGCCGTGCCATTCGTTCGTGCCGGACTTCGAGACGGCGTTCACTTGCCCGCCGGAGTTGCGCCCGAACTCCGCGCCGTAAGCGTTCGTCTCCACGCGAAATTCGCGTATGCCTTCGACGCCCAGAACAGTGCTCGCCGCGCTGCCCGCGGGGCCGTTCGTGAAATCGTTTTGCGGCGTGCCGTCAATCAGATAGACGTTCGAGCGCGGGTCTTGGCCGTTGATGCTGATGGCGAGGCCGTGCGCGACCGCCGAGCCGCCGTCGCGGTGCGGGTAGGCGACGACGCCCGGTTGCAGCAGCGCGAGGTCTGTGTAGTTGCGCCCGTTCAAGGGCAACTCGCGGATGGCGTCTTCGTTGACGAGGTAACTCAACTCGGAGGTCTGCGTGTTGACGAGTTCCTCTTCGCCCCTCACCTCGATCTCTGTGCCGACCGAGGCCACTTCGAGCGTGATGTTGAGCACGGCGGTTTCGCCGATGGTGAGGCGCAGTCGTTCCTGCACGAAGGGCTTGAAGCCGTCGCGCGTGGAGCGTATTTCGTAGGTTCCCACGGGCATGCCGGGGAAGACGAAGCGGTCTTCGTCAACGCTTGTGGCGGTGCGCGTGAACCCGGTCTCCAGATTTCGCGCCGTGACTTCGACGCCGACGAGCACACCGCCCTGCGCGTCTTTGATCTCGCCCGTGATCGTCGCGTCGGTCTGTTGCCCGAAAGTGAGCGAGGCGAAGCAGAGAACGAAACTTGAGACGAGGAGAACACGTAAATTGTGACGAAAGTTTAGAATTGAAAATTTCATGGAAGCTGTGATGATGTCTTCTGTGTTCGGACGTTGACGTTGGCGTGCTGGGGACACGGCAAGTATTCTAAGCGTTACCTTGACGTGTGACAATCGCACACTATAAGTTGTTACGTCTAAAGCGGCCTCGTAGTTTCTTCCGAAAATCTGTAAATCTGTTCCGGCCTTTACGAATAATTAAATGAAACGACTTCTGCTGACTCTCGTGGTCATTGCGCTCTACGTTTCGCACCAGGACATCTGGAACTGGCGCACACCCTATCCGATGGCCTTCGGCTTCGTTCCCATCGGCCTTTTTTATCACGCCTGCTTCACCGTCGCCTCCGCGCTCGTGATGTGGATGCTCGTCACCTACGCGTGGCCGGCGCACCTTGAGGAAGAGATCGAGGGACAATCCTCAAACGACGCCGCGACATCAGCCGCGACAGACGCCGCGAAAAAAGGCGGGAGAGCGAAAGGCACAAAGGAGGACGCGCGTTGATTCCAGCCATCGTCGTTTTTGCATACCTCGCCATCGTCGTCTATATCGGCATCTTCGCGTTTCGTAAAGCGGCGGGCAAAGAGAAGGCCGAAGACTATTTTCTCGCCAATCGCTCGCTCGGCCCCTTCGTCTTTTTGCTCTCCCTGTTCGGGACGAACATGACGGCCTTCGCCATCCTCGGTTCATCCGGCCACGCCTTCACGAACGGCATCGTCACCTTCGGTTTGATGGCAACGTCGTCCGCGCTCGTCATCCCGCTCACGATCTTTTTGTGCGGCACGCGCATCTGGGCTCTGGGCAAGAAGTACGGGTTTATGACGCCCGTGCAGATGTTTCGCGACCGTTGGGAATGCGGGCACATCGGCACCGTGATCTTCGTCGTGCAGGCCGCGCTCTTGGTGCCCTACATCATCATCGGCGTGATGGGCGGCGGCACGACCTTGAACGTCATCAGCGGCGGCGTCGTGCCCTTCTGGTTCGGCGGCGCAATCGTTGCGCTCGTCGTGATGTCTTACGTCTTCTTCGGGGGGATGCGCGGCACGGCCTGGGTCAACACGTTCCAGACGATCCTCTTTTTGGTCTTCGGCGCAATCGCGCTCGTCGTCATCGGCGCGGGGATGGGCGGCTTCAAGTCCGCCGTGAACGCGCTGCAAGCCTCGCCCGCCACCGCGCCGCTTTTGACGCGCGAACGCATCTCGCCCTACTACTTTTTCAGCTACACTTTCATCCCGCTCTCGGCCATCGCCTTCCCGCACATCGCCATCTTCTGCCTGACCGCGCGCAAGATGGCGCAGTTCAAAAAGACCGTCATCTTTTACCCGCTCTGCATCATGGCGATCTGGCTGCCGTGCGTCTTCCTCGGCGTGATGGCGAACCGCGTGCAGGACGTGCCCGCCATCCGCGCGAAGGTCGAAGCGCGACGCGTGCTCGCGACGCAAGGGAAGAACTTGCCGCCCGAACAACGCGATCAATTGCGCGAGCAATCGGCGGGCGACGACACGCTCCTTCTGCTCCTGCAACGCTTCGCGCCGCTCTGGCTCGCGGGGCTGCTCGGCGCAGGCATCATGGCGGCGGTGATGGCGTCGGATTCGCAAATCCTCGCGCTCTCCACGATGTTTACGGAGGACATCTTCGCCTTCTATGGAGGCAAGCGGCGGTTTGGGGAATCCGTGCAGGTGCAGACCGGACGCATCTTCATCATCATCATCACGGTCTTGGCTTACGCCGTCGCGTTGCGTGCGCCGGAGACGATCTTTGAACTCGCCATCCAGTATGCCTTCTCCGGCTACGCCGCGCTCTCGCCGCTCATCATCGCCGCGCTCTTCTGGCGCGGCTCGACGAAATGGGGCGCGCTCGCTTCGACCGTCTGGGTCGCGCTGGCCGTCGTCGCCGTCGCCGTCTTCCAGTCGGTCGTGCCCGCTCCCGCGCCGGGAGGTTCGGTCGTCTATGCTACCCTCGGCAATCTCGAAGTGCTCACGCGCACGCCGGGCGGGACGGCCATCTTCGGTTTCATGCCCGTCGTGCCGATGGTCATCATTTCGGCCTTGCTGATGTTCTTTGTCTCCCTCGCCACGCGCAAACCGAAAGCGGCGACGATTGAAAAGTATTTCGCGCGGACATAGCCGACAGGCTTTTCCGGTGAGATGTTTGACACCCTTGACAGCGGGTTGTTTTTGCCGTACACCGTAGCTCAAACGTTCACAGTGTTGACAGCGGACTGACAGGGAGGACACACGGCATGCAAGGGCCTTTGCGCGGAATCATCGCCGGAATCGCCGCATGGAAACTCGGCGGCGGCTGCATCTCAACCATTCTCATCTTCATCCTCGTTTACTACTTCCTCGGCAAGAGTTGCTGAGGCGGTAAACCTTCTCAAATAGAAACGGGCAGGGATTCGCGTCCCTGCCCGTTTCTATTTTTCTGCGGCGCAACTTTACGGCGTTGCCGCGCTGCGCATCGTCTCGTCGCGTTTGCCTTTGAACTCCGAGCCGGTCTTCCATTCGGGAAACTTGTCGCTCTGCGCGATGCGGTAGCCGATCAGCGTGAGCAGTTGCGCGTCCTCGACCGCGCCGGATAAATCCCAATCCGCTCGCACCTCGTCCGAAGGCTTGTGGTAATCCTTGTCGGTGTATTCGTCGCGCTTCTGTTTGCCGTAGGCGGGGTCTTTGCCGATGTAGTCCGAGCCGGGGTCTGTGTAGAGCGCGGGCACGCCCTGCTTGGCAAACTCGAAATGATCTGAACGGTAATAGAAACCTTTGCCGGGTTCGGGGTCGGGCTTGACGGTGCGATTTTGCGCGCCCGCCGACTCGCGCAAGAGGTCTATGAGCGTGGAGTTGTCGTCGCCGACCATCGTGATGTCGCGCGTGCGCCCCCACTGGTTCATGCTGTCCATGTTGATGTTGGCGAGCGTCTTGTTGAGCGGGTAGAGCGGGTTCTCCGCGTAGTGTTTCGCGCCGAGCAATCCTTTCTCTTCGGCTGTGACGAAGAGGAAGATGATGGAGCGTTTGGGCGCAGGCTTGAGCTTGGTGAAGGCTTCTGCGATCTCCAGGAGCGCGCCCGTGCCGGAGGCGTTGTCAACCGCGCCGTTGTAAATCTGATCGCCTTGAAGCTTCGGGTCGCGCCCTAAGTGATCCCAGTGCGCCGAATAGACGACGTACTCGTTTTTGAGCGCGGCATCCGAGCCTTCGAGTTTGGCGACGACGTTGCTCGACTTGATTTCGCGGAGCGTGTTCTTAATCTCGAAGTTGGCTTTGGCGTTCAAGGTGACGGGCTTGAAGCCTTTCGTCACGGCTGACTTTTTCAAAGCGTCGAAGTCTTGGCCGGAAGCGGTCAGGAGTTCCTTGGCGCGGTCGAGCGTGATCCAGCCTTCGACCGCCGCGCGATCCATGTTTTTGTTCGGCGTCTGCACGTCGAAGTTCTCGCGCGACCAACTGCCGGAAACGACCTCGAAAGGATACCCGGCTGGCCCCGTCTCGTGGATGATGATGACCGCCGCCGCGCCCTTGTCGCGCGCGATCTCATACTTGTACGTCCAACGCCCGTAGTAGGTCATGGCGTCGCCCTTGAACATCTTCTCGTCGAGCTTCGACGGATTGCTCGCGTCGGGCACAGCCGGATCGTTGATGAGCATCAAGATCGTCTTGCCACGCACGTCCAAGCCCTTGTAATCGTCCCAACCGTATTCGGGCGCGACCACGCCGTAGCCGACGAAGACGACATCCGAGTTTTCCACTTTCGACTCCGGCACGAAGCGACGCGAGACGGCGACGTAATCGGTCGGGAATTTCAGATCAATCGTCTTCCCGCCCGTCTTGAAAGAAGCGCGCGGCGCGCCCGTGAAGCCGACGAGCGGAACTTTCTGCACATACGTCCCGTCGGGGTTGCCGGGCTTGAGTCCTATGCGTTGACACTGCTTGGTCAGATACTTGACGGTCAACTCTTCGCCCTTCGTGCCGGGGCCGCGTCCCTCGTACTCGTCTGCCGAGAGCGCCTTCGTGTGAGTCAGGATGTCCTTTGCGTTGATCGTGTCGAGCGCGGGTTTGAGTTTGGCGGGAATGGCGGCGGTGGTCGTCGCAGCGGCGCGTGCGGCAGCGTTCGTGTTCGCCGTCTGGTTCGTCGTCGGCGTCTGCACGGACGCTACGGACAGCACGGCGAGGGCAGCAATAACAGCGGCGAGCGACAGGAGCGAAAGAATGCGCATCTTCATTTTCATGTGCCTCACGTTGGATTCAAGTTATGTGTCCGGGGTTGAAAAGTGAACGCGAGCGAGTGTATCAGAAAAACGATACGCTCGCTCGCGTTCAGGTTAACGCACGGCTGCGGAGTGGCTTTAAGGCAGGGCTTCGACGTTGACGAGGAAGCGGAAGTTGCCCTGCTCCTGCACGCCGAGCAGGAAGCGCAGGTCAACGCTCGCGCCCGGAATGAGCGGCGAGGTCGTCACCGTGCCAGCCGAGAGCGTGCTGTTGAAGCCTCCGCCCAGAGTTTGCGCGGGCGGTGACTCAAGCGTTGTGCCTTCGACGGTGATCGTGCCTCCGCCGGTCAACAACACGCCCGTAAGTTGACCCGAAGAAAGCACGCGCAAGTCCGCCGTGCTCACGTTGGGTCGGGGGAAGGTGGTGATGTCCACGATGCGGAAGCGCAGGCGTGTGACGGTTCCGGCCGTGTTGTTGGTGAATCGCCGCCGGATGTCGAGCGTGCCGAAGGCGGCGTTGGTGGGGTTCGCGCCCGCCGCGCTGCGCACGCGGTTGGGCGGAACGGTCGAAGCCGCCATCGGGTCGATGTTCGACGCCTTGATCAGCCCGGTGCGCTGGATGGGGCTGGACATACCTTCCGGCCCCGGCGCGCCGATGTTCTGCCCGGCGGCAGTCAGCGATCCCGTCGTGTCCGCGAAGACGAAATCGGCGGCGTTGTCCCCGGTATCCTTCGGCGTGCCGCTGCGCAGATCGCGGAAGAAGGTTTGTTCAGCGGCCGACGCCGTGATGGCCGGATAGCCCGTGCCCTCACGGTACACGGCGTTGGCTTCCGACGTTGACCCGACCGCGTCGAGACGATTGCCGAGGACGAAGTTTCCGGGGTTGGAGGAATTGAAAAGGGCTACCCCTGCGGTGTCGGGGATGTCCACGGTGTACGTGGCGTCGCCGCTCGCCGTCGTCGCGCCCCCCGCAGGATAACCGGCGAGACTGTAGCCGACGGAGTTGACGCCGAGATAGTGGCCGCGCCCCGGAATCACCGTCCCGTTCGGGACGACGAAACGCGTCACGCCGTCAGAGGCGGCGACGGCGAAGCCCGTCGAGCCGTCGAACGGAGTGACGGTATAAGGGGTGTTGCCGGTGTTATAAATCTCTACGAACTCGTCGTTCGCGCCGTTTGGCCCGCGCAGGCGAAACTCGCTGATGATCAGCGGGCTTGAGGGCGCGGCGTTGCAGGAAGTGACCGAAACGTCGTCAATGGCGAGACCGCCGAACACCCCCGTCGTGTCGGTGTCGAGATGGAATCTGACTTCGACGATCTTGCCGTTGAAGTCGGAGATGTTGGCCTGCATCAAGCCCCAGCCCGCGCTCATCTGCACCGTCACCGCCGGATTGCCGACAGCCCTCGTCTGCGTCGCGCCTTTCCATTCCCACACGCGGCGGGCGTTCGAGATGTTGTTCATGTCGCGCACCTCGACATAAGCCGTGTCGAAGCTGGCCGACTCGATCTGGTATTTCTGCCACCAGTTCAGGAGCGTCCGCCCGGTCGAAGCCATCAGGTTAATCGGGGGCGAGATAAGGTCTTGAGTGCTGCTGTTGTTGTAGGTGCTATCGAGATCGGTTTTCCACGCGTTCGTGCCGCTGTGCGCGCTGTTGATCGGCGCGGCTGACGGGAGGCCGCGCTCCCATTCGTCCTGCGTGCCGGTGTGGTTGAAGCCGCCGTCGGTCGCTTCAAAGTCGTTGGTGTACAGGGTCGTCTCCGTGATCGGGCAAGCGGGGACGGGCGGGTTTTCGCAGACGGTCAGACCCCAGGAGTTGACCGTGCCGGTGTTGGCCGTCAGGTCGTCGCGGACGCGCAACGTCCAGGTGCCCTGCGCCTGCATGCCTGCGAAATAGGCGAGGCGCGCGTAAAGTTCCGGCATGTAGGTGATCCCGCTATGGATGCCGAAATTCGAGACCGGAACGGCCGCGTCGTCGTCGAGCGTGAGATTGATCTGCGGGGCGGGCGCGGTGGCGACGGTCGGCGGATCGTCGAACAGGACGACTTCGTTGCCGTCGGGCGAGATGAGCGACACGTCTAGGTCGGCGGTCGCCGTATGCGTCGCGTTCAAGTTGAACTTCAACTTGCCGATAGTTTTGGCGTCCGGGATGTTGAGCGTGAAATTGGTGATGCCGAGGTCTGTGATCGCGCCGGTCGAGCCGCCCGTGTAGGTCGTACAATTGCCGCCCGCGCCCGGAATGACGAAGACTGAAAGATGATAGGTGTTAGTCGCGGCGCCGGTCGGCGCGCACGGGGCGAGCGTGCATTCATCCACAAACACCTGATACGCGCCGGTCGTCTGCACCGTCATGAAAAAGGCTTCCGAAGGGTTCGCATCGTCGAAAGTGCCGCCCACGGCTGAGCCGTCAGCGATGAGGACGAAGCTGTTGAAGAGGCCGATGCCGACGCGGCCGTTCCATTCCGGCGCGTTGCGCTCCGGGTCAACATCGAGGATGGTGACGATGGTGTCTCCGGCGTTGGCGTTCACGAGGTAGGTGTCGGTGTCGCCGGCGGGCGTGACGGCGCCGCTCATCCAGCCGTTCGGGGCGAGAGCCTGCGGCGTGCCGTTGAAATTGTTCGGCTCGGTCTCCGCCGTGGGCGAGCCGGAGAGCACGCGGACATAGAGGTCATACGGGCGCACCGTGCCGGAGAGCGAGGTTGTGCTGAACTGTTTCACGCGCACGTAATACGTGCCGGTCGAGGCTAACACCGTCCCGGCGACGTTGGACGCGCTGCCGCTGATCTGCCCGTCCTCGTCGTCCGTCTCGATGATGGTCGTGCCGTCGGGCGCGAGGATGTCCAAGATCGTGTCGGTGCTGCCCCCGCTAAAGCCCGTCATGGTCGCGGCGTAGACGCGATCCCCGGCGGTGGCCGAGAAGGAATAGACATCCACGTCAACGCCTGCGGAGAACGGCGCGCGATAGAGGTCTGCGCGCACGCGCACGGGCGTCGTGCCGAGCGGCGTGGCCGACGCGGGCGCGTTGTTCGGCTCAGTCTCCGCGGTAATCAACGCCGCGCCGGGGTCGTTCTGCAAAAGGGAAGAATCGGCGATGGCATTTTTCTTGTTGCCCTGCCGGGTCGTAGTGCTTTTAGTATTCTGGGCGGTCGCGACCTGCATCGGAGATGACGCCAACAGCAACGTTGCCATTGCCAGAGCCACGACGACCGGCATCCAATTCGGCACACGAGCAGATCGCTCCGTATGGTTTCTCATAATATTTATCTCCGAGAGGCTGAGTTGGAAGAACTTCCCCGGGATGTAGTCTTAGCGAACCCAAACCGCGTGATGGAAATAGTGCCGGTAATGCAGAGACGAAATACTTGACCGGGTTCGATGAAGGAATAAACTTTGTGAGGCTGACGGCTAGCGAGGATATGAACCGACTGCTGATGAGTTAGACGCTGGCAACGACCGCATCATAGTCGAGGTCACGGTCTTTGTAAATGTTAATCTGGAAACAGCGGGCGGCAAAGGTAAGTCAAACACGCAACCGTGAGGGGAAAGGGGGAGGGATAAAGGGGAAAGGATGGAAGCCCCGAAGGGGCGACAGTTAATAGTCCCGCCCGCCCGAGCGGGGTTACGGGGTTATTTCACACACCTTGAAGCCCTGAAGGGGCGACACATGGCAACGCGCAAATGTGTCGCCCCTTCGGGGCTTCATCACTTTAATTGTGCGCTTGTTCCCCGCGCTCACGCACGGGGCTATTAACTGTCGCCCCTTCTAAATCAAACCACTTTACCCTGTTCCACTTTCGCTTATGACGAAAGCGGGTGTGCTTACGACG
>DASYMM010000134.1:0-12663 GCA_036009085.1 Pyrinomonadaceae bacterium
TGCGCAGGCGCGAAGCTGAGGACGTTGAGTTGTCGGCTGTGATGTTCGGGCGCGGTCAGCCCGCCGTCTCGATGTACTGTGTGGGCGCGGCGGCGTGCGGGACGAAGCAGCGGCGGCAGCGTGCTTCGTAGGAGTCGCCCGCGCCGACGACGACTTGGGCTTCGAGTTCGACGATGCGTTGCGAGTAGTTGGCGGGCTGGCCGCAGCGGACGCAGATGGCGTGCGTCTTGGTGATGTATTCGGCGATGGCGAGGAGTTGCGGCATCGGCTCGAAGGGGCGTCCGGTGTAGTCTTGATCCAGTCCGGCGATGATGACGCGCAGGCCGCGATGCGCGAGTTCGTTGGCGACCGAGACGAGTTCGTTGTCGAAGAACTGGCCTTCGTCTATGCCAACGACATCGGTGTTGGCTTCGACCTGCGCGAGGATTTCGGCGGCGGATGCGACCACGCCGGATTCGTGTCGCATCTCGGAATGCGAGACGATGTGATCGTGCGAGTAGCGCGTGTCAATGTGCGGCTTGAAGACCTGCACGCGTTGGCGCGCGATCTTGGCGCGGCGCAAGCGGCGGATCAACTCCTCGGACTTACCGGAGAACATCGAACCGGCGATCACTTCGATCCAGCCCGGCGTCGTGCGATGCAGAATGCTCAAATGTTCGTCGTTACCCTGCGCGATAAACTCGTCCATGCCGTCAATAATTCCTGTCTGATTTAATAGTCGCCGAACCGGCGCGCGCTGCCCGCAAGTCAGCCCTGTCTCTGTAGCTGATCCGGGGCGTCAGAAAAACAACTTCGCATGAGCGGGATTTGACGAGAGGGAAGCGGCCTCGTCCTTCGCCAAACGGGAAGCGCGACGAAGGCTATAACAGAGTTGGTTGCGGAGTCAAAAGCGCACGACCCAACGGAAGTTTCAGGTTTCAAGTTTCAGGTTCCAAGTCAGAAGCGGCTTTGAAACTTGAAACCTGAAACCTGAAACTCGAAACCCGGTCTGAGGGTGCTCTTGCTTGACTTTCCCCACGCCGCTTGCTGTAATTCTTCCATCCTGTACACGCCCGCGAACGCGCGACAATTTCCCGTACAACGGAGGTGAGTGGAAGTGCCAGCGAGTGAATTGATCTACGATTGGAACCGGATTGAGCCGTCGTATCCTGCGCCCGGTCGGCGCATCAGTTTCGACGACGAGACTTTGCGCGACGGGCTGCAATCGCCTTCGGTGTGCGAGCCGCCGGTCGAGCGCAAGTTGGAACTCCTCCACCTCATGAACGATCTCAAGATTGACACCGCCGACATCGGTTTGCCCGGCGCGGGCGGCACACACGCGGCGGGCGTCGAACGACTCGCGCGCGAGATCGCCGAACAGAGACTCCACATTCGTCCGAACTGCGCCGCGCGCACGCACCAGAACGACATCCGCCCCATCGCAGAGATTTCGCAGCGCGCCGGAATCGCCATCGAAGCCTGCACCTTCATCGGCTCCTCGCGCATCCGTTCGCTGGCCGAGGAATGGACGCTCGACAAACTGCTGCAACTCAGCGAAGACGCCATCAAGTTCGCCGTCGCCGAAGGCTTGCCCGTCATGTACGTGACCGAAGACACGACGCGCGCCGACCCCGAAACCATTCGCGCGCTCTACACTGCGGCGATTCGCGCGGGCGCACGCGCCGTCTGCGTCTGCGACACCGTGGGGCATTCCACGCCGGATGGCGCACGAGCGGTCGTCCGCTTCGTCAAGAGCATCATCGAAGAACAGGGCGGCGGCATACGTCTCGACTGGCACGGCCATCAGGATCGCGGCCTCGGCGTGATCAATTCCATCGCGGCGATTGAGGGCGGCGCGGATCAGGTGCACGGCTCCGCGCTCGGCATGGGCGAACGCGTGGGCAACACGCCGATGGATCAACTGCTCGTCAATCTCAAACTGATGGGCTGGATTGACAACGACCTGTCGAAACTCGGCGACTACTGCCACGCGGCCGAGTCGAGTTGCGGCTGGAAGATTCCGGTCAACTATCCGGTCTTCGGGCGCGACGCCTTCCGCACGGCGACGGGCGTACACGCGGCGGCGGTCATCAAGAGTTTCAATCGAGGCGACACCGAACTCGCAGACCTCATCTATTCGGGCGTGCCCGCCGGACTCTTCGGCATGCGACAGGTGATCGAAGTCGGCCCGATGAGCGGCAAGTCGAACGTCGTCTACTGGCTCGAATCGCGCGGCATCGAAGCCAGCGACGAACGCGTCGCGCGCATTTACGACAAAGCCAAGAGCGCGTCGGGCGTGCTTGAAGAAGAGGAGATGTTGAAGTTGGTCTGAGGAACAAAAAGCAGGCGGTAATGTCTAATCGAGGATGGATAGAACTAGATTAGCGGTGCTGTTTGCTTTTGCCTCGGGTTCCGGCCTCTTCTCGGGTTTGCTGGCTGCGGCGATGCTGATGTGGGTGGTTGTAGACAAAGGCAGGTTCACGATTGTCTATGCGCCGGATGCGTTTTGCGTCAGTTGCGGAGACATTTTCGCGTGGCCTTACTGGCCGTATCAAACGATCTCGATTTTGCTTGGCGGAATCGTCGCCCCGCTGATTCAACTGTCCGTCGTGGTTTGGTTTTGTCGTCGCTGCTGGCATCAGTTCAGACTTTGATTCACTCACGGAATTTTAAATGGTTATTCCCACCGCCACACTCGCGCCCGAACAGTTGATGCGGGAATTGCTTGCGGACGCGCGCATCCGGCGCGCCTTCAAGTTTTTCGTGGAGCGCGCGGCGGACTTCACGCGCGAGCAGGCGGCGATCTGCGAGATACCCGCGCCGCCGTTTGGCGAAGAGGCGCGTGCGGAATATCTGGCCGCGCGTTTTCGCCAGTGCGGACTCGGCGAGACGACGATTGATGCGGAGGGCAACTGCGTCGCGCTCAGGCGCGGGGCGAATTTGCACCCGCTCATCTGCATCAGCGCGCATCTCGACACGGTCTTTCCGGCGGGCACGAACTTCACCGTGCGGCACGAAGGCGCGCGGATGTTTGCGCCGGGCATCGCCGACGACGGCTGCGGCCTCGTCGCGCTGCTCGCGCTCACGTGCGCGCTCGAAGAGACGCGCATCGAGACGGAAGGGTCAATCCTTTTCGTCGGCACGGTGGGCGAGGAGGGCGAGGGCAACCTGCGCGGCGCGCGTTACCTTTTGACGGAAGGCGCGTGGGCGCGTGAGATTGACGCCTTCGTGAGTCTCGACGGGCCGGGGCTGGAAGGCATCACGCATCGCGCCGTCGGGTCGCGCCGTTATCGCGTGCGCTACGCGGGCGCGGGCGGCCATTCGTGGGGCGACTTCGGAGTGCCGAATCCGGTGCATGCCGTCGGGCGCACCGTCGCGCGGCTCATCGCCTACCCTGCGCCAAAGCTTCCGCGCACCACCTTCAACGTCGGGCGCGTCGAAGGCGGCGCGGGCGTCAACTGCATCGCGCAAGACGCCTCGATGGACGTTGACCTGCGCTCGGAATCGCCCGAAGAACTGCAACGTCTCGATGCGTACTTTCGCCGCGCCGCACGCGAAGCCGCCGACGAAGAGAACGCCGCGCGCCGCGCCGGAACGCCGCCCCTTGAACTCGAACTGAAACTCATCGGCGACCGTCCCGGCGGCGAAACTCCAAAGGACGCGCCGCTCGTGCGTCTCGCCGAAGAAGCGACGCGCGCGCTCGGCTCCGCATCGCGTCTCGATTGCTCGTCCACCGATTCCAACATCGCCATCTCGCTCGGCGTGCCCGCGATCACGGTCGGCGCGGGCGGCCTCTCCGCCAACTCACACACGCTCGACGAATGGTACGACCCGCGCGGGCGCGAACTCGCCCTCAACCGCGCCCTGCTCGTCCTGCTCGGAACGGTCGGGCTGAAATAAAGGATAGGGAGCAAGGGTTAAGAGAGTTTAACAAAACCAGTAACCGCGAAAACACACGAATCAACACTAAATGAGTTCATGTTATTTCGTGTGGCTTCGTGGTTACTTCTTTGCCCCAAGTAGTTTTGTTAGTTGCTCCGAATACAAAACAAAAAAGCGGAGGCAGCTTCAAGTGCTGCGCTCCGCTTTTGTCTTTACCCTCCGCTCTTTTAGTTGATCGGGATCGTGACGACTGCCGAACCGGCTTTGCCTGCGGGGAAGCGGCGTCCGCGCGCGACGCGGACGGCGGTGGAGGCGTAGGCTTCCGCGCCGGGGCTTGCGCCGACGACGGAGGTTTGCGTGACGCGCCCGGCTTCATCGTAAGAGACGCTGACGCGGACGCTCTTCGGCCCCAACGGGGCGGGCTTCGGTGCGGCAGCATCCGGCGCGTTCTCTTCGTTAGAGGCTTGTGCGGCGGCGTCCTTCTTCGCTTCCAGTTTGCGCAGGCGTTCGAGTCGCGCTTCGCGTTCACGACGCGCCTCGCGCGCGGCTTCGGCTGCGGCGGTGTCTGCTGCGGCCGCCGCCGTCGCGTCCGGGTCGGTTGAGGCGGCGGGCGAAGCTGCCGCGTTGTTGTCGCCCTGTGCGTTGGCGGCGTCGCTCGCACTTTGCGTGGCGGCGGGCGCAGCGGGCGTCGCACTCGCGTTCGCGCGCGTGAAGCGTCTGCTCAAGGGGACGGCGGCGACGAGGCAGACGAGGACGAGCGCGGCGGCCACGCCCGCGAAGACAAACTTTCTCTTGCTGCCGCTCGCGCTCGTCGCTTCGAGCGTCTGCGACATGGGCAGCGGGAAGGAGTTGTCCGCCGCATCCGAATCCTTCGACGCGCCGCGTGCCGCCGCAGCCTCTTCTTTCGCGGTCTCGATGCAGTTCAGATATTCGATGGTCGCTTCGTCAATCTCCTCCTCGGTGGCAAACGCCTGCGAGGCGTCGGGCATGATGCCTTCGTCTATGCGGCGCAAGCCTTCGAGCACGACGCTCGCCCACGATTCCGTGATCGTGCGACGCGACGACTGCATCCCCGCGCTGAAATCGAACGACGCGCTCGGCAGCGTCAACGCGAAGAAGACCGCTTCCGTGCCGTTCAGTGCGCCGACTTTGGCGTCCACCAGATCGCCGTCCTTGATGAAGAAGACGCCGGGCGCGAGCGCGTAGTCAACTTTCAGACGCCCGGTTTTGCGCTGGTTGCAGAAAAATTCGATCAACTCGCTCAGGGCGAGGTCGTTGAGTTGTCCGGTAAAGGCCATCGGTTTTTGTTCCTTCGTTGGTCGGGGCTACAGCGGTAAGTTCGTCTTAGAGCGAGAAGTTGTAGTTGATGACGCCGGAGACGCGCACCGGCTGGCCGGACAAGAGCGCGGGCGTGAATTTCGCTTGTTTGGCGGCGCGTTCGGCAGCGTCGCGCAGCATCTCGGGGCCGCTCACGGCGCGTGCGCCGATCACTTTGCCCGAAACGTCTATCACCACTTCCACGCTCACGATGCCGGTCATTTTTGCGCGCCGCGCCGTCTCCGGGTAGAGCGGCTTCGGCATCTCCAGAGCCTTGCCGTTCAGGATGCCGCCGGAAATGGGGCGCACAGGAGCTTTGACGACAGCCTTGACGGGCGGCGGCACATCGTCCGTCGTTTTGACGACGGGCGCGTTGCTATTTGCAGCGACAACGGCGTTCGGCATTCCGAGCGTCACGTTTGCCGAGGGGGCGTTCGCGCCGGAGACGGAGGGCAGCGCGGGCGCGTTCGTCGCCTGCTTGACGGCCGGCGCGGCGTTGTTGGCCGTCGCTTTCACGCTTGCGGAGGGCGTGTTGTTTGACGCTGCGACGTTCGCGGCGTTCGTTTTAGGCTGCGGCGACGACGAGGGGGCAGCAACTTCGGTTTTGACGGTCGGAGCGGCGACGTTCGCGGCGGGCCTATTGTTCGCCGTGCTCGCGGGCGCGTTGTTAACCGTGTTCGTGGGCGTGTTCATGCTCGCGGGCACGACGTTTGCGGCGGCGGGCGGCGCGCTCGACACCGAGGCCGTCTGGAGTTTCTTGGCGGTCGCATCTTCGAGGTAGTAGGCGATGATGCGGTAGGTCGCTTCGGTCGGCTCGAAGCTCATCTGGCCGTTTTCGATGACGGCGACGGAGGTGGTCATCTTCGTCCAGTTGCCCATCGCGTCGAATTCATACTCGTACTTCTCTTTGCTCAAAACCGAGCCGTCAGCGTTGAACAGAGTCATCTCGACGATGTTGCCTTTGTCGTCGTATTTATAAACTTCCCTGCCCGTGAGCGAGCCGCCCGCGCCGAGAAAATAGGCCGTGTCAATCTTCGCGCCCTTCATGTCGTAGGTCGCCGTCTCCAGCACGGAGCGCGCGCCTTCGGTCAGTTTTCCGCCCTTGCTCATCAGTTTCGAGGTCTCAGTGCGGACGCGCCGGACGGGGCCTTGCAAACCGTCTCGGCTGCGGTCGTTCTCCTCGTCGCCCACGTTTGCTCCGGCAGCGTGGGACGAAGCGAGCAGAGCCGCTGGAATCGTGCGCGGTGTGTTGGCGTGTGTCGCAGGGGCGGAAAAGGCGAGGAGGAAGAGGGCGGACGGCAGAAGGGGGATTTTTTTGAACATGACAATTGGCTCCAAAGTTTTGTGTCGGGGTGAGGAGCAGTCTGAAGGGGCTAACTGGCGCGAGTTTCGACTGAAATTCCGGTTTTCCGTGCCGCACGCTGTAACGGAGGAGGCGTGCGTGGAAATCTGGCTCGCTCGTGAACTGGTGACAACCGCACGGGGCGCGTGCAAGTTATCGAATCCAAATTTTATCCGGTGTTCGTAGGCCGGGCGGCTCGGCGTGGGGCGTGGATTTTGTTCAGAGTCGCCCGCTGCGGCTGCTTTGGTAGCAGCGAAATTAGTATTACACGGTTAAACAATCTTTGTCCAGAGCAAACTTAAGTTGAACAAAGATTCCAGTAAATACAACATTTAGCGGCAACTTGGCGCGTGTAGCTGAGAAATTTAGACGCAGCCGGACTCATTTCTCTCTGAATCCCTTAGTGTCTTCGTGTCTTTGTGGTAAATGATTGCTTAGACAGCACTTACCGCAAAGACACGAAGACACTGAGGGATTCAAGTTTAACCGGCGAAGAGCGAAGCGGCGCGTTCGGCGGTGAGCGCGGAGCGCGTGGCGGTGTAAGCCTCGTCGGTCGTGATCTGCGCGATGGCCGGACGGTGGAGCACTTGATGACGCTCGCCGGGCGGGACGTAGGCGTCGAGCATCGGGTGCTCGCTCATCAGGATGACGACGGGCGTGCCGACCGCCGCCGCGATGTGCATCGGCCCCGTGTCGTTTGAGACGAAGACGGACGTGCGCGCCGCCGCCGCCGCGAGTTGCGGGACGCTCAGGCGGTCGAAGATGATCGTGGAACGCGGAAACTCGGCGCGCATGGCCTTGACGAGCGGGCGTTCCTCCGGCCCTGCGAAGACAATTGTGCGGACGCCGTCGTTGTTCTCAAGTCTCGACGCGAGTTCGGAGAAGCGCGCGAGCGGCCAGCAGCGACTCGGATGCCCCGCGCCGGGAAACATCCCGACGAGCGGCGCGTCAGTCCCGGCGCGCTCCTTTCGCAGCAACTCGTCCACCGCGCGCACGTCCTCCGCACGCGTCCGCAGGCGCGGCACACGCGACACCGCCGCCGCCCCTGCTTCTCCGACTCCGAGCGGCGCAATCACGTCGAGATAACGATCTACGGCGTGCTTCGCACGGTCTTCGAGAGGTGGGCGCGGGCGAAAGTTTGAGAGGAAATCGAGCGAGCGCGTGGGGCGTCGCCCGTAGAGACGCTGCGGCGCGCCCGACAAAAAGCCGAGCAAATTCGTCTCCGACAGACTGTGCAAGTCTATGACGAAGTCGAAGCGGCGCGCGCGCACATCTTTAACGAGACGCGCGATGCGCCACACCGAGAGCGGCTTCGACCCGTCGCGCAAACTCACACGGTCAACCACGAGCGCCTCATCCGCCGCGTTCGACATCTCGACCACGGCCTTCCCCGGCTTCCCCACGGCCACAGTGATGCGGGCGCGCGGAAACTTCGCGCGAATCGCATGGAGCGCGGGCAGGCTCAAGACCACGTCGCCGAGTTGGCCGAAGTCTATGACGAGGATGTTGTGTGGGTCGAAGTTCATCGCAAAAAGTGCAGCGCAAATAATAACAGCTTGGACGCCTCTGCGACGTGTCAACAACTTAGATGCGTTTGCATCGCGTCGCGTCGGCGCGTCTGCCACGCTGATTCAGACCCCTGCCGTGTTCATCAAGACGACGCGCCAGCCGTCCGGGTCTTCGATGGTTATGCCGCGCTCGTTCCAGTAAGGATTTTCTGGCGCGACCGCCGCGTAGCCCAACGCCGCCAGCCGCGCCGCGACGCGCTCACACGCTTCGCGTTCAGGAATATAAAACACGAGCAGGTTGTCGCGGCTCGGCGGCGGGTAAGTTTCTCGCGACTCTTCGTGCTCGGTAAACTCCAGATGATAGTCGCTGCCGGGCAGCCCGATCATCACGCCCGAATATCCCGCGTGCGCCGTGAACGAGCCGACGACTTCGAGGCCAAGCCCTTCGCAGTAGAATCTGATCAACTCCTGCAAACTGCGCGTCGGGCGCGCGACGCGCACCTGCACGACTGGCAACTCATCCGGCCAACTTTTGTTCATCAATCACGCTCCGGCGTCGCAATCTTTTTACGAAAACCTTTTTTCGAGTCTCAAGAGTCGCAGATAATATACCAACTCCGGTTCGACTCAGGCAGACGCCGCGCGCTTTCTACTTTGTCTCCCTCTGTGTCTTCGTGTCTTGGTGTTGAAATCTGTCTTAGACAACTCGCCACAGAGACACGAAGACACAGAGGGAGACAGAAGGAAAGCTGAAGCGTAGAGACTGCTAAAAAATACGTGGGTGCGAAGCCTTGCAGCGTCGCACCCACGTATGGGTTGATTGATGCTTCTTAGTTCGTTCAACACGACGCGTGCCGTGTTGGCGGGTTATTTACCCGGCGGCGTCCGTTTAGTGGACGAGCGCTTGCGGATGGTGGCCGAGGCCGAAGAAGCAAGGCGAATGGACGAGGATGTCGAGATCGATCCTGCGCCGCCTGAACTCGTTGAACTTACGGGTCGGCGCGCCGTCCGCCGGGTCAACCACCTTGAAGGGCACGACGCCCGTGACCGGCGTGATGCCGTTCATAAAGCCCGACAGCTTGGCCTCCGTGCCGAACGGGACGGGCTTGATGTGCGTGAAGACGGTGTTCGTCTCGCCCGTGTGGCACGCGTTGCAGGTGTTGAGCGAGAACAAGTGCCGCGCCTGCCGGTTTGTGATGACAGGCCAACGCCCGTTGTTCCAGTGCGTGTTCACGTCCACGGCGAGCAAAGGATCGCGCGGCGCGAGCGAGGAGCCGCCGAGGAACAGTTGACCCATGAAAGTCGCCGGGACGTTATGGGTTTGCGTGAGAATGCTCGGCGTGTTGAGATTGACGAAGTCAGTCAAGAGTTGCGTCCGGTTGCGCGTTAAGTCCGGCGTCAGTTTGACGGTCACTTCTTCGAGCTGGCCGGGACTCACCGGAGGTTCGCCGCCGATCTTGAATTCGCGCAATTCCCAGAGGGGATTGGTTGATACTCCGAGCAGGAGTTCGACCTCGTTCGTGCGGAGTTGGTTGAGCGCGCTGCCGTTCGGTTTGTGCGGCGCGACTCCGGCGGCGGTGAACTGATCCGTGATGGCTTGCAGCGCGGCGTTGTAAGCGGGCGAGCCGAGGGCGTAATTGCGCAGGTTGTACCACTGCCTGCCCCAATCCCTGATCGCGCAGCCGCGCCGGTCAATGCCGTACTCGAAGATGACCGTGAACTGCGTCTCGCGGCAATTGCGGCTGCCCGTGCTCGTGTACGGGTCGGTCGCGCCTCCGCCCGTGCGGTCAATAACGCCGAAGACGAAACGCCCTTCGCCCGCGTTGCCGCCGCCGTACACTGTGTTGTTGCGCAGGTCAACGCGATTGACAATCGCCAGCAGTTTGAACGGCGCGATGGAGAGATCGAGCGGCCTCGTCGGCCCGCCGCTCGCCGCCACCCACGGGTCAATCACGAGCGTCTTGATCTTCTGCCGTTGCGCCACCGTCCAACCGTTGACAGTCTGGTTACTCATCCATTTGTCGAGCCACTTGCGCACGAAGGTCGAGGGGCTGATGCCCGTGGCGGGCTGGTTCGCCATCTGCGTCATCAGATAGCCGAACGTCCAACGCCCCATGCGCGTGCCCGCGCCCGTGCACGGGTTGAACGTGCGATCAAGATTCTCTACAACTTTCAGATTCGTGATGACGAGCGACTTTTCGGGGATGACCCGGCGATACGTGCCGATGCGTCTGAGCGGCACGATCTGACCCGGTTGCACGTTGCGGAAATCAACGAGCGGCTCGGCTTTGTTGCCGACAAAATCGCGCGTCTCTTCAAAGTCCGGCATCAAGATGGACGTGTCGGAAGCCAAATTCGTATCCGCGCGCTCTTCCTCCGACACGGCGGCCTGTTGCTGCGTGGCGGCGGCGGACATCTCCGTTGCGTCCTCGCTCCGGGCGGACATCTGCGTCGTGTCTCCGCTCTTTGCCGCAACCCCTCCGGTTTCGGCGGGCGGCTGAGGTTCGGGCGTCGGTTCGGGCTGCGCGTTGACGGCCTGAATCTCGTCCTGATTCTTTGCCAGTTCCTCGAAGTCGAGGAAGATGACGGCGGTATAAGTGCCGTCTCCGGCCTTCTCATCGCCTCCCGTCCCGTCGTCTCTGAGGAGCACGTCGCGGTCGTCGATGACGGTTTTAACTTGCGCCCCGACCTTTTGATCGGGCACGAACTGAACAAACAACAGCGCGTTGCCCTCGGCGGTAGGAGCCTTGAGCGGCGTCGCGGCCATGGATTCGACTTGCGGCGAGCCGTCGTCAATCAGTTCGGCAGTAGTGGCTGCCGTGGCAGCGGGGCCGGTGGTCGTCGTGGCGGCGGCAGCAGTCGCGCGCGAACTGTCCGCGCCGGTAAAGAAGATGCTGCCGGCGAAAAGTGACAGGGCGAGAGCTATCGCACAAACCTTCAACACATTCGATCTATTTTTCATACTTTCTCCCTTTAAACTGCGCAGAACGTGAGGTGCTTGAGAGCCTCGCCTTTCGCAGAGGACGCAAAAAGTTCGGCTCCGTTAAAATGGGGCGAAAAAAACATTAGCGCCTGAACGCAAAAATTCATGAACACTCCGAAGACACTTCGAGATAAGCCGCGCACAGCCTCGCGCGCGCGGACGCGCAGGCGACGCAACCGAAGTCGCAAGTGGTCAATTGATAACTGCGCAAGACTCGGGGGAATGTCTCAACAGCAGCGGCTCGCGCGCCTCATCGTCGGAGCGGTCAAAATCATGTGGAACTCCACCTTAAACGATGAAACGTCTGTAACCTGCTCGGGAGGGCAAGAAGTGTGACTTCAAAATTGACCCGAAGAATGAACGCCTGCCGAAGTCGGAAGAGGCGACATCGAAACAGGGAAGACGATTCGCGTGCGCGAAAGCCTTCAACGCCGGGTCGAGTGGATTTTCGAGATGAGGGTGAGTCATCTCAATGTTCTAACGTATCAAGGGGAGCTAGATAATACTCCTCCCGGCATCCATGTCAACGTTCTTTTTGACCGCCGCAAGATAGGCCAGCGCAGCGGCGCGGGCGCAGCTTGTTTTCCCGTTCGCTTACATTGATTCGCGCACGCTATAGTAGATTTCAAGAAATCAACTGACAGCCAAACAATGGATACGTTAATCAAGGTCATCTACATCGGCATCGGCGGAACCGCCGTCGTCATCGCGTGCGTCTATCTCATTTGGCGCGCGAAGTCCGTCTATAAACTCAAACTCGCGGGGCCGCCGCCGCAACGCGCGCACCGCAAGAGCGTCTGGCGCGACCCCGGCGCGGTCGAAGAACTCGACTTTCACGCAGGCCCCGGCGGCGCACAGGGCGCGCCCGAGCCGCCCTACGAGTTTGTGGCCGAACACTCGACGGGATCGAACCCGTGCCTGTCCGTGCGCGACGCGCGCGGGCGCGTGTGGCGCGTCAAGTGGGGCGACGAAGTGCGCTCCGAAACTTTCGCGACGCGCATGGCGTGGGCTGCCGGTTACTTTGTCGAAGTGGCCTACTTCGTGCCGGAAGGCCGCATCGAAGGCGCGGCTGAATTGACGCGTGCGCGCGAATGCGTGGGCGAAGATTGCAAATTCACGGACGCGCGCTTTGAACTCGACGAAGAAGGCGTGACGAAACTTTTCGACGAGCACGGTTGGGCTTGGGACGACAACCCTTTCGTCGGCACGCGCGAACTCAACGGCTTGAAGATCATGTTGATGCTCACGTCGAACTGGGACAACAAGGACGTGCGCGACGTGGCACGCGGCTCGAACACGGCGGTCTTCGAGTATGCGCTCGCGGGCGGGCTGGTCGAAGCGCGTTATTTGATCATCGATTGGGGCGCGTCAATGGGAAAGTGGGGCAGCAACTTGTTCCGCAGCAAGTGGGACGCCGCCGGGTACGAAGCGCAGACGCCGGAGTTTGTGGCCGGGGTGGAGAACGGCATCGTGCAATGGAACTACCTCGGCCAGCGCACGGCTGAGGCGCGCGAACAGATCAGCGTCGCAGACGTGCGCTGGCTCTCCCGTTATATCTGCCGCATCACCGACGCCCAACTCCGCGACGGCCTGCGCGCCAGCGGCGCAAACGCCGAAGAGACAGACACCTTCACACGCGCCATCCGCGCCCG
>DASYMM010000135.1:0-8486 GCA_036009085.1 Pyrinomonadaceae bacterium
ACTCGTCGTCGATCTCGCCGACGATCTCTTCCAGCAAATCTTCGAGCGTGAGGATGCCTTCGATGCCGCCGTGTTCGTCGATGGCGAAGGCGAGATGCGTGCGCGCCGACTGCATCTGCGCAAGCACGCTGCCGAGCCGAGCCGTGGCGGGGACGAACATCGGCTGGTGCAGCATCGTCTCCATGTCGAATTCTGTGCGCCCGGAAGTTTTCAGGCAGGGCATGATGTCTTTCATGAAGAGCACGCCGACGATGTTGTCGAGTTGTTCGCGATAGACGGGCAGGCGCGAGTAGCCCGTCTCGCAAAAGGATTCCTCCACTTCCGCGAGCGTCGCCGTGACGGGGATGGCGGCGACGGCGGTGCGCGGGATCATCGCTTCGCGCACTTCCGCCTCGGAGAAGTCGAAGACGCGATTGATCAACTGCTGCTCTTCCTTTTCCAGTTGCCCGCCCTTGTGCGAAGCGTTGATGAGTTGGCGTATCTCCTCTTCCGTGTAGATCGAGGCGTGCGCGCTCGACGCGTGCATGCCGAAGGGACGCACCACCGCCGCGCTCGCCCAATCGAGCGCGCGGATCGGCCAACTGAACATCTTGTAAAAAATCTCCATCGGCAGAGCCGACCACATCGCCACCTTTTCCGCGCGTTCCAGCCCGACGAGTTTCGGAGCTTGTTCGCCGAAGACGATATGCAGGGATGTCAGTAGCGCGTAAGCGATGATGAAAGCGATGAGATGCAGCCAGAATTCGGGGACGTGGAAACGGTGGAGCAGCGGTTCGAGCAAGGCCGCGATGGTCGGTTCGCCGAGGATGGCGAGCGCGAGCGAGGCGAGCGTGATGCCGAGTTGGGAGGCGGAGAGATAGGCGTTGAGATTATCGAGGATGACGAGCAAACGTTTTGCCCGCCGGTCGCCGCCTTCGGCCAAAGTTTCGATACGCGAGCGGCGCACGCCGACAAGGGCGAATTCCGCCGCGACAAAGAATCCGTTAATGGCAACAATCAGGACGGTGGCGACTAATTTGAGAGCAATTATCATTATCTTCGCTGCGAAAGCGACCAACCCGACGCTTGATTCTCCATTTCGAGCTACAACTTTAAAAAATCTCCTTTAAGATTATTGCGCTATACGCCGACACGTCAACAGGAAAGGATGAAAGGACGGCGCTTCGGTAGACAAAATTCGTAGGAATGTAGACTGATATGGAGGAGCGTCGAACACGCTTTTGTCGAAGTTATCCAACTTCTGCGCCGGCATGAGCACGCGTGGCAGACACATTTCTCCGCAAACGCGCCTGACCCCGGCTACCAACTGCCTGTCGATCACATTGTGTCTTGTTGCCTTCTTAGTAGTTCTCCGGCAAGTTCTCCGATGGCCTCGCGGAATGTCAATATCAGTTCCTCCCTCGCGCCATTAGAACGGAACTCACGAACTCTCTGATCCGTGTTCGTCGTGATGCGTCTTTTCCACCGCTCGAAAGTTATCCTTGAAACGTCAACCAAGCGAATCGTTTGCAGTCCTTTGCCTGAGGCCACGCCATATTCAAAATCCAACCAGGAAAAGCTCATGCTGCTGAATCTATCTGTTTCCTTGAGAAGTAATAACTGCAAGAAGGCTTGGCAGTCGGATATTTTTTCCACGACTCTCTGAGTTGTCGGAGCCGTGTACGTTTCGACAATCATATCCTCAAAGCCATATTCTCGCGCCGCCATGCGGATGATTTCTATCATCTCTTTCTGTCGAGGATGTCCAAAGTGGAGAGACAAAAACAGCAACCGTTGCGGATACTCCTGCACACAAACATTACGGATGCTTACGTCTTTGAGGTGGGCGGGCTTATTCGCTTCGATTCCTTGTATCGCATCTTTAACTTCTTTGTATCTCTGCTCGGGAACGTCTGCCACGAAGGAGACGAGTCCGGTTTTGATAGAGTCCCAGTCGCGCGTTGACTTGTTCGCCACATGTAGCAGATTGATATTCTCTAACTTGGTGCCTATCAAGTGCAGGAACCCCTGCGAGGTTTTTGCCATGCTGACATCTTGCCGACGCCGCTCCACTCGATAGTCCACATCGATTCGCGTCAGTTTTTCTTTTAATATTATAGAAGTCACCGGTTTGAGCCGGATATATTTATCCTGACTGTTAAAGATGCAGATTGCAGACCGGGGGAATGGACCAAGCACAAAAGGCTCTTCCGAATCGCCGTTTATGTTCATCCCATCCGACGAGAATACTTCGCCGTTTTGTAACTTTAAGAGTGCGGAATTCGCCTCATACCTGAGGCGATATGGCACATAAACTTTCCCACCATACAAGGAAAAGTAAGCAAGTCTTTGCATGTAGTGAACGGTGGCCGTTCTGGGCAACTGCTTGTCGAGATACTGTCTATGCTGCTCGGAGTTTTTACCCGGCGCGATTTTACTCATTTGAGCGATGACCGTGTCTTCATCATAGAGGAAGCGACGGCTGGCTTTTACGAGTTTCCATGAATGGAGAAAAGGGAATGTGCCGGCATTAAGCTTTTCTTCGATCTCCTGCGCATGCGCAAACATCTCGGCGGCGATTGAGTTTGCTAAGCCTTGAGCCTTATTAAAGGCTTCCTCGGTTATCCTTACGTGAGGATAGTCGCGGGCTAATTGTTCCTTCTCCCTTCTGAGCTCCGTCAGCCTGCCTTCTTTCGTGCTTTCCGCTATCACATTACAGAAGGCATAGCTGAACCCCGCGGTGGTGCATTCCATGAAAAGAATGGAAAGGTCGTTTTGATTAAGCAGTTCGCAGACTTGCGCAAAAGCTCCTTCCTCATCGCTCAATGCGATTTCCATTTGGAGCAAAAAAGGCCATGAACTAGGGTGGATGGGAGAAACAACCAGATTGGGATAGCCATATTGTTTGTTAGGTTTCTTCTGTTGATGCTCCATGTATGGATTAGCCGTCCACACAGCCCAACAAATTGATTGGTCGAAAATGCCCAGGGGTTGAAGGGCTTTGCCGTGAACCAAAACGCCCTCCGAGGTCATCGTGACAACATCGCCGTGGATCATTTGTGCTGGCTCCTCCTTACGGGGATTCGTGACTACCGTTTCGCATCTACACAATGGCTATCAGATGAGGTTATTGAGATGCCTGTCTCGTCTTCTCGCTGGTGAACTGCTGAACTTGAGAGCGTAGGTCTGATTGCCCGGATAGCACTTCTCAACTAATGGCTCAATCAAACAATTCGGGAGGTTGAACTGCGCAGCAACGCCTTTAATAGAACTTCGAGTTCAACGTCTCTCGTGCGTTACTTTTGAGTGTTGCATTGATTGAAATTGATTGAACAGGCCGTTGGAAAGAAGTTGAGGATTGATGCTGCCGTTCTCTAAAACGATTATGAAAGTCAACAGTCAGTGAGGTTTAACAAGTTAGGCTCCCCTCAGTCTGAATTTACCCTTTGAGCGGGGACAAAATATGTCTAACGAGAGGGAATGTCAATATTTTGTTATGAAGCAGCTTGGAGCATTCAGACTAACGACAATTTAGCTCAATCATGGATCCGACCCGCTTGTTCCTTCTCCCTGGCCTCTTCCCGCGTGATATGTCCTGAGGGCTGCGTTTCATTCATTCTCCGGCAAAACTCGATGAGCCGGTTTTCCGCCCAGAAGCGATCTTCGCTTGCCGCACGTTTGTCGTCGCCGACGAAACCGACGTGGCCGCCGTGTGCGGGCGCGAGCAGGATGATCGAAGGATTCGCGCTGACGGACGGGTGACGCAAGGAATCGAAGGGGATAAACGGATCGTCCTGTGCGTGGATGATGAGCGTGGGGACGCGTATGCGCGAGATGAGCGGGAGCGCGCTTGAACGCGCGTAATAGTCGCTGGCGTCGCGGAAGCCGCCGTGCGGCGCGGTGTAGAGTTCGTCGAACTGGCGGAGTGTGCGGACGCGCCGGAGGCCGCTCGCGTCGTAGCGTTCGGGATAGAGGCGCGCGGCGTCGCGCATGCGTCGCTTGAGGCTGCGGATAAATTTGCGTTGATAAATCCAGTTGGCGCGACGCTCGATGGCGTCCGCGGACGCGGCCAACTCGACCGAGGGTGAGACGGCGGCGACGCCTTTCAGTTCGCGCGGAAAGTCTGCGCCGTACTCGCCCGCCAGTTTGAGGCTCATGTTGCCGCCGAGCGAAAAGCCGCCGAGGAAGATGTCCGTCAGACGGTCGCGCGCGACGAGTTCGGAGATAAGCGCGCGGAGGTCTTGCGACATGCCGCTGTTGTAAAGCGTGGGCGTGAGATGGAGCGTGCCGCCGCAGGTGCGTATGTTCAGGCGGAGCACGTTGAAGCCCGCGCGGTGTGCTTTGAGCGCGGTGCTCAACATGTAGATGGATTCGCTTGAGCCTTCGAGACCGTGGACGAGGAGGAGCGTCGGGTGCGCGCGGCGTTCGGCGTGCCAGCGACAACGCACGAGCACGCGCACGCCCGGCTCGACTTCAAAGAGACGCTCTTCATCCGTCTGCAACTCGCGCAGACGCCCGCGACGCGGCCACGCATAGGCTACGAGCGTCTGGGCATGGCCGTTCTGAAACAGCGGATGCGGCTTGAAAGGTTTGGCGCGCAGCGCACGCGCGATCTCATCAAGCACGCCGGATCGGTCTTCGTCCGCGACGCTTCGCGCTTCGTCTGCGACGCTTCGCTCGTCGCCGCTTCCACTCGCCGCTTCCTCCCGTAGCATTTCCATCTTGATCGTCTTCATAGCATCGCCTTCATCGCTAGGCCAGACGCGGCGGCTCTGAGGCGGGCGGGTCGCCTGCGGGCGGCGGCGTGTCCGGTTCCTGCACGGGCGACTTCGGCTCGGCGTCGGGCGGCAGAGGCAGTGGTTCGGGCTTTGACGGATCGGGTTGCAGCGGATCGTGCGGTTGCGGCGTGGGCGGCAGTTCTGGTTGTTGCTCCGGTTGCGGCGGATCGGTGTTCGGGTTGCGGCTCATCTGTTCATCCTGTCGTTAGAATTTGATGAATGGATGATGAAGGCGTGCGTGCGGCGCGTCAAGCGTGCGAGGCAGGAAGACGACTTTACGCGCCCGTCGCTTCGGAAGCCTGCGCACTTCCAGCGTCGTCGTTGGATGCGACGGCGGCGGCGCGTTGCAGGTCGGCGACGACGAAGCGGATCATGCGGTAGCTGATGTGGCGGGGCAGCGCGTCGCGCAGGGGCTTGAGGCGTTCGTCGCCGAGTTGCCGGACGGCCTCTTCGATGAGCGCGCGATCCATTGCGTTGACGTGCCGGGAGATGTCGAAGGGGCGACCTTCGAGGATACAGTCGGCGAGATGTTTCTCGACGGTCATCTCGGCGATGGCGCGCTCGCGGCTGATCTCTTCGATGGTCATGCCCGCTTCGTAGAAGGCGTAAGTCTCGTCAACCGTGCCGACGCGTGGCGCATTAACCGCTTTGGCGGGTGCGCCCGAAGCGGCGCGCGAACCGCGCGAAGCGTAGGGAGATGACGACTGGGGCGGGGCGGCGGGGGCGACGACGGGCAGCGCGAGTTCGATGGTCGAGCGTTCGCGCATCACGTCGTTCCCCAGACTCGTGAGCGCGACGGTCGGGTAGTTGCCGCCCGTCACGCGCAACGCTCCGGCGGCGACGAGCGCGTCAACGTAGAGGAGTATTTCGTCCTGCGTCATGTTGGAGAGGATGCCGTAGGTCGAGAGGCGTTCGAGGCCAAACTGCGAGATTCTGGCCGAGCGCGAGCCGCGCAGCGTGGACGCGAGGATGCCCTTGCCGAAACGCCCTTCCATGCGCGCCGCGCACGCGAGGATTTTTCGCACACGCAAAGTTTCGTCTTCGGCGAGCGGGCGCGCGCCCGTAATCTGCACGACGCCCGCAGACTCCGCGCCGAAACTCTCCGCTTCGCGCCGTCGGTGTTCCGCGAGCGATTGCCGGTCGAGTTCGTTTTCCAGATCGCTCGCGAAGGGCGTGTTTTCGATGACGAACTTGTCGAGCCGCGTTCGCGCGGGAGTCGGAACGGGAGACGCCTGTGTCGCCGTCGAATCGCGCGCCGAACTGAACGGCGACTCTTCATCGTAAAAGTCGCTCTCGACGTAATCGTCGGGTTCTTCCACCGCGCTCGTCTTTGCAGTTTGAGTCGTCTCTTTCAGGCAGACGCCGCAGGTGCCGCAGGCGGGTTTGTGCGAGCGGTCGCCGAAGTAGTCGAGGATGAAGGCGCGATAACAGTGGTCGGCGTAGCAAAAACTGATCATCTCGCGCAGCTTGCGTTGTTCGAGCGCGGCGCGGCGGGCGAGGTCTTGCGGGCGGATGCGGAGGTGCGAGACGGGTCGCTCGTCGAGCAACAGCAATCCGCGCGTGCGCCGCGCCGCCGTGTAAGAGATCACGTTCGAGGCCGCGAGCGACGCGAGCGCGCGGCGCGCGGAGGCGAGATCGAGTCCGGCTGTGTCGGCAAATTCTTTGACATCAATTTCCGCGTCCGCGCGTTCGTTCAACTCGTAACCGCCGAGCAGCGCGAACAGTACTTGCTTGTCGCGTGCGCTGCGTTTCGCGTTGACGGTTTCGCGTGCGAGATGCGGCGGCATGAGCAGGCGAAGCGAGGCGCGATTTTCGCCCGCCGCGCCGCGCTCGATGTGCCCGGCCTTCTCCAGGATGATGAGCGCGGATTGCACGGCCATCTCGTTACGCACGCTCGCGCGCACGGCGATCTCGTGCGTCGAGAGTTCGATGTGCTGTTGCCGCGTGGCGACTAACGCTTCGTAAACTTTGGCGATGATTTCGGGCGGCGGGTAAGAGCCTTCGATGAAGTAGTCCTGCGTGCGTTTGTCCGCGTAGTTGAAGAGGAGTACGCAGGTGGCGGGCAGGCCGTCGCGTCCGGCGCGACCGATCTCCTGATAGTAGGCTTCGATTGAGCCGGGCAGGTGATAGTGTATGACGAAGCGTATGTCTGCTTTGTCAATGCCCATACCGAAGGCGTTCGTCGCCACGATCATCTGCACGCGACCGGACATGAAATCGTCCTGCGCGCGCGTGCGCTCCGCTTCCTCCATCCCCGCGTGATAAGCGACGACGCTCAAGCCCGCATCTTTCAGACGCCGCGCCACCTGCTCGACCGACTTGCGCGTCGAAGAATAGATGATCCCCGATCCGCCTTGCGCGGCTGCGGCGAGCGATTTCACGTGCGCGATCTTTTCGCGTTCCTTGAGCGTGTGGACGACTTTGATGGAGAGGTTCGGGCGGTCGAAGCCGGAGACGTAGGCGCGCGGCTCGCGCAGGCCGAGTTGTTCGATGATGTCTGCGCGGACGTGCGGCGTGGCCGTCGCCGTCAGCGCGACGACTTGCGGCCGCCCGATCTCTTCGATGGCGGCTTTGAGGCGTAGGAAGTCCGGGCGAAAGTCGTGCCCCCAGGTCGAGACGCAGTGCGCTTCGTCAACCGCGAAGAGCGAGACGTTGACGCTCTTGAGAGCTTCGACGAAGTGCGCGCTGCGAAAGCGTTCGGGCGCGACATAGACGAGCTTGTAGCGGCCTTGGCGGATGCCCTGAATGCGCGCCTTCTGTTCTTCAAAGTCAACGGAACTGTTGATGAAAGTGGCGGGCAGCCCGCGCGCGTGCAGCGCGTCAACTTGATCTTTCATCAGGGCGATGAGCGGCGAAACGACGATGGTTGCGCCTTCGTTCATCAACGCGGGAAGCTGGAAGCAGAGCGACTTGCCGCCGCCCGTCGGCATCACGACCACGGTGTCGTGTCCGTCGAGAATGGCTTCGATCACTTCGCGCTGTCCGGCGCGGAAAGACTCGAAGTTGAAATGTTCGCCGAGGGCGGCGAGGGCTGAATCGAAATTTGACATCACAGGTGAAGTCCCGGAAATAAACGAGCCGGAGACTAAGGGGAGATTTTACCGCAACGGCGGCGATGCGTCATAACCGGCAGCACTGCGCCTCTCCCTTGACAATCAGGAGCAGCGGTTTGGAGGTGAGCGCAGCCTGCCGGTGGATGCGCTTTTCGGGCAGAAAATTTTTTTATTGACATTAATATCCGACAGTTTTATCGTTCTTCCGCCCCACGCCTCAATGGCGTCAGCGTTTCACCCGCTAGTCCCGGCTGACACACGCCTTATTCTGTCAGCTTTATGTAAAATTGAAGAAGTACAACGTCTGCTTTTGCTTTGTGAAGGAGTGCCTCATCCCTCAACTCAATTGCCAAAGGAGCGACTAGACATGGAGCCTCACGCAACCATCTCTCCCGCAAAGAATTTCAAGCTAATTGTTTTCGTGGCCGCGCTGGCGGCCTCCTTTCTCGGCTTGTGCGCCGTCGGCATCGTCTCCGGCACGGCACAATCTGCCCAAGACAATCAGAACGAAAGAAAGTTTGAGAACACGATCCCGACACATGTACCAATCAAGGTGAAGGTCAAAAACGAACAAGCCTTCAAGAATCTGAAGAACAAAAACTGGGCGCGGGAGTTGGAGATCGAGGTGAAGAACACGGGAAGCAAGCCTATTTACTTTATGTATATGCTGATGGTT
>DASYMM010000136.1:0-3050 GCA_036009085.1 Pyrinomonadaceae bacterium
ACTGTGCGACGTGTGGCTCGCTTACGTGCGGGGCGAGGTTTTTCGCGGGGGCTGTTTTTTCGCCGCCGCCGCCGCGGAGTTCGACGGTCGCCCCGGCCTCGTGCGCGACCGCGTCGCAGAAATTATGAAAGAGTGGCTCGCCACGCTGCGCGCTTCGATCAGCGAAGCGCGCGAGGCCGGACAACTCGACGCGGACGCAGACCCCGCGCAACTCGCCTTTGAACTAAACGCCCTTGAGATGGGAGCCAACTGGGCTTTCCAACTTTACGGAGACAGGCAGGCGTTTGCGCGTGCGCGAGACGCGATGCTTGAACGCCTGCGCCGCCACTCGACGGCGAGCGGCGCGCGTCTGTTGCCGCAAGCGCGCAAGGCGCGAAGCCGCAGCAGCGCGCCGCGACGAGGTAAATCTCAAAAATGAATGCGCTCCCGAACTTGAACGCGCCGGAAGAGCATCAGGCGACGCCGCTCGTCTTCGAGCGTCAGGCGCGTTGGGACGGGATCACTCTCGCGCATTACCGTTTCCGCGCGGGCGACGTGCCCGAACACAGCCACCGGCAACATCTCGTCCTCGTCAATCTCACCAAGGATTCCAAAGGCGAAATACGCACGTCGAGCGGGTTCAACGCGCGCGCGCCCGTGAGCGGCGGCGTGTGTGTGATTCCTTCGGGACAGCCTTTCGCGGCCACGCTCGAAGGCGAGGCCGAGTTCCTCGCCGTCTATCTCGACCCGTCGCTCGTACAGCGCGCTGCCGCCGAAGACGCGCACGCCTCGCCGGGCGGCGTGGTGGAAGTGATCGAAAAATCTTCCGTCAACGACCCGCTGGTCGCACAGATCGGGCAGGCTCTACTGGCCGAGTTGGAAGCGGACGCGCCGGGCGGGCGGCTCTACGCCGAGTCGCTGGCAAACGTCCTCGCAGTGCATCTCCTGCGGCATTACACGGCGGCGGGAGGCGACATGCGCCGCTTCGTCGGCGGCCTCTCCGGGCAGAGACTCCGGCGCGTGCTCGCCTTCGTCGCGGACAACTACGAGCGCGACCTGAGCCTCGACGATCTGGCGGGCGAGGCCGGGATGAGCACGTTTCATTTCGCGCGCGAGTTCAAGCGTGCGACGGGGACGACGCCTCACCAGCATTTGATCAAGTTTCGCGTCGAGCACGCGAAGACGCTGCTGGCCGAAGGCGAAATGCCGCTCGCCGAAGTGGGTCTCCGCTCCGGTTTCAGTCATCAGAGCCACTTCACGAGGCTCTTCCGCAAGTTGACGGGCACGACGCCGCAATCCTACCGTCTCCTGATTCAACCATCCGCACGCCGCGCCGTCTCGGACATGCCTACTTGATAGCAAGATTCGTCAACGCGCGGCAATAACAGGAAAGACCGCGAGCGCACGCCGCCCTTACACTCGCCCCGTTCTTAATCCCACACGAGGCGAAGAGGTAAACGGCGATGAAGGCACGTGGATTTTTGTTGGCGGTCTTGTTATTGACTTTGGCGGGCGGCGCGGCGACCGGGCAGGAGAGCCGTGCGCAGGCGCGCGAGCATATCCGTCGTGGCAACGAAATGTACGCGCGAGCCGAGTATGCGTCGGCGATTCGTGAGTACGAGCGCGTGCCGGACGATGCGGGCGAGGCGCACGCGCAGTCGCTCTACAACATAGGTGTCTGTTATTACGAACTCTGGCGCACCGAAGAAGCCATCGCGATGTACCGTCGTGCGTTTGAAGCGAGCGGGGGGCGTTACCCGAAGGCTTTGTACGCGCTCGGCGTCGCGCTCGAAGATTCGCAGCGTTGGCCGGAGGCGAGAGAGGCTTACAGGCAGGCACTCGCCGCATCGGGCGGCGATTACAGGGAGGCGCAACTCGCCGTGGCACACTACCGTCTCGGCCTGCTCGCCTTGCGTGAGGGCGATTACGCGGGCGCGGAGACTCTCTTCAGGGAGACCAACGCGCGCTCCCAACGCCAGTTTCCGGCGAGCCGCAACAACCTCGGCGTCGCGCTCGCGCGTGCGGGGCGTCTGGAGTTGGCCGCACGGGAGTTTGAAGCCGCGCTCAAGCAGACGCGCGGGACTTTGGGAGAGGCCGCGCACAATCTACGCCTGTGTCGCGCCGCGCTGGCTAAGGGGATGAAGACCGAGTCGGCGTCGCTGAAAGTCGTCGAAAAACTCGCCGCCAACGAGTGACGCGAGCAGCGTTAGGTCATGTCCTCGTTAATTTAAACTCTCTGCGCCCCCTCTGCGGGTCTCTCTGCGTCTCTGCGGTGAATGCTGGTTGATCAGGCATTTCACCGCCGCAGACGCAGAGAAGTCGCAGAGGGAGCGCAGAGGAAAGATCAAATGAGGACACTAAGCAGCGTTATGAAAGATTGACAACTTCCTTAGTCGTGCAGACGGGAGTGTTCTCAATGGCGGCCTCTTCAAACTTCTCGCCTGTGCTTTTCTCACGCGAAGTGATCAGGGCGACCGAGGCCACGATGACGCCCGCCGCCACGAGCGAACTTGCCGTCATCGTCTCGCCCGCCAACGCCCAACCAAGGAGCACGGCGACAGCCGGGTTGACATAGGCGTAAGTGGAGACGCGCGCCGGACTGACGTGATGCAACAGCCAACTGTAGGCCGTGAACGCGACGATTGAGCCGAACACGGTGAGATACAGAAAGGCGAGGACTGAACGCGTCGAGACGGAATTGAAATCCAGTCGCGCCGGTTCGCCGGTCAACACCCCGACGAGCAACAACAGCGAGCCGCCCGCGAGCATCTGCATCCCGGCAGAGAGCAGCGGCGAGCGCGGCAGAGACGCGCGTAAGGAATAGATGGAACCCACCGCCCACGCAACACCCGCCCCGAGCACCGCGACCGCGCCGAGTATGTTCGTCCCGCCGCCGGACGCGCCCGCCGCCGTCGTGCCCGCGCTGACGAGCAGCCACACGCCCGCGAAGCCGAGCGCGAGTCCCAACCAGACCTTACCATTGGGGCGCGAGCCTCCGGGCAGTAACCACGACAACAGGACGATCCAGAGCGGCTCCGACGCGACGAGTAACGCCGCCAGACTTGAACTGA
>DASYMM010000137.1:0-6155 GCA_036009085.1 Pyrinomonadaceae bacterium
TTGTGTTTAGTTTTACTATTGCTGTGCGTCGTTCCAGACGCTTATTCGCAACGGAAGCGGCGTGCGCCTGCGGGCGGGCAACACGCCGTCGTTGTTGACGAACGTTTGGCCGCGCTCAGAGACGAAGCGAGTTTGACGGCGCGACTCGTGCAGCGTCTCAGCCGTGGGCGCGCGGTTTCGATCACGGGCGCGCGGCGCGGCGTCGAAGGAACCAGTTTTTATCGCGTCGCGGTGACGCGGCGCACGCGCGGCTGGCTGCCCGCCGAGAGCGTCGCCGCGCCCACGCGCGCGGGCGACGACGAACGTTTGCTGCGCTTGATACGCGGCTCGGAAGACTTTGCGCGCATCGCGCGGGCGCGAATTTTTCTCGAAAACTTTTCGCGCTCGCCGCTGCGTCCGGCGGTCTTGCTGCTCCTCGGCGACGAGGCCGAAGCGGCGGCCTCGAAACTGTCGCGCGATGCCGTGCGGCGGCTCGACGCGCGCGAGATGGCGGCGGGCGGCGCGCCGCTCGAAAGCTATTTTCTCAACTTCAACGAGTTGGATCGCTACAACAAGCTGGGTATCACGTTCGTCTTTGATCGCACGGCGAAGCGTTTTCGTTACGACGGCGCGAGTTGGCGCGAAGTCGTGCGCCGCCACCCGCGCAGCCCCGAAGCCACGGAGGCGCGCCGTCGGCTCGACGCGCTGGCCGCGTCACGGTAAAGGAACAAGTGCCTGTGGGATGAGGCACGTCACAGCATGCCCATCTGCTTGTCGAAGACGTTGATGCCTATTCCGGGTGGGGGGCTGTTAAATGTGACCGCGACCCAAAGGTCGTGTTCGACCCGCAGACTCGCGGCCTGCGTCGTGTTGCTTTTCACCTCAACAACCTCCAGTGAGTAGTGCCCGGCCTCGACAGAGACCGTGAACTGCTCCCAGTTGTGTTGCGTCCCCACCGCCATCACGCGGCGGAAGACTGCCCGCCCATCTACTTTGACCTCTAACTCGGCCTCTTTCACCGCGAAACTCTGGTTGCTCACGGAGACGTGTAGAAGGTGTGTGCCCGGTTTATCATTCATCTTACTCACCATAAATGCGCGCGGCACCGAACAGGCCGGTGCCGCGCGCCCGAACATTATGCGTCCTTGTTTTCACCCGTCGTCGGGCGTTTAGCCCAGACGGTTCCAACTGCTCCACGGCCCCGCGCTCGGCGCGGTCTGCCAAATGTTGTAGAGCGCGTCATCCGTCCCGATGCCGAAAACCTCAAGGCGTCCGTCGCCGTTGCGGGTTGCTGCGATCTGCTTAACAATGCCGCCGAGGCGGTTCCACCCGCTCCACGGGCCTGCGCTCGGCGCGGTCTGCCAGATGTTATAGAGCGCGTTGTCCGTCCCGATGCCGAAGACCTCAAGGCGTCCGTCGCTGTTTCGCGCCCCGGTCACCTGCTTGACAATGCCGCCGAGGCGATTCCAGCCGCTCCACGGCCCCGCGCTCGGCGCGGTCTGCCAAATGTTATAGAGCGCGTCATCGATCCCGATGCCGAAGACCTCTAACCGTCCGTCGCTGTTTCGCAACGGCAGGATTTGCTTGACGCTGCCGCCGAGGCGGTTCCACCCGCTCCACGGCCCGGCACTCGGCGCGGTCTGCCAGATGTTATAGAGCGCGTTGTCCGTCCCGATGGCGAAGACCTCTAGCCGCCCGTCGCTGTTCAGGGCTGCCGCGATCTGCTTAGCACCGCCGCCGAGCCGGTTCCAGGCACTCCACGGCCCGGCACTCGGCGCGGGCTGCCAGATATTGTAGACGGCATTATCCGTTCCGATAGCGAAGACTTCCAACCGCCCGTCGCCGTTGCGCGCCGCTGTGATCTGTTTGACGCCACCGCCGAGCCGGTTCCAACTGCTCCACGGCCCCGCGCTCGGCGCGGTCTGCCAGATGTTGTAGAGGGCATCGTCCGTTCCAATGCCGAAAACCTCAAGGCGTCCATCGCTGTTGCGGGCTGCCGTGATTTGCTTGACGATGCCGCCCAGGTTGTTCCAAGCGCTCCACGGCCCTGCGCTCGGCGCGGTCTGCCAGATGTTGAACAACTGGCTGCCGTCCCGACCGATGCCGAAGACCTCAAGGCGTCCGTCGGCGTTGAGTTCGGTAGCCAGCGCACGGATGAGAGTGTTGGGGTAGAGGGAGCGGATGCCCGCGACGTCGTCAGGCTGAAGCGCGCGCAGGGTGAAATTGGGGCTGACCATCGGGAACATCACGGAGCCGCCGACGTTCGTGTGCTGCAAACCCAGCAGGTGGCCGATCTCGTGGAGTCCGACCGTCTCGATATCGAAGCCGTTGGGGGCGAGGCCGATCACCCACTGGTGCTCCTGATCGTCGTAGTGGAGCGGCAGGGGTGGACTAGCCACGATGATGGAACAGCCCGGCGGGAAGTCGGCATGGGCTAGGACGCCGCCGACCATGCTGTGATCGGGGTCGGCGGCCTGCCGCCACTCGATCCGTATGTCGGGGTTGTTGGTAAGTCCCACCTCCGTGAAACTAAGGCCGACTCCGGCCGCCGTCCATGTGTTGAAAGCGTTGCGGATGGCTGCGCGGGCTTGGGTGTTGGTAACTTGGGTGCTGAGCGGCCCGAAGGCGAAGGTGAGGTTGCGGCGGTTCCAGGGGCATCTCGTCGAGAATCCCAGAGGGTCTTGCACGTCCGGCAGTCCGCAACGCTCGGCGGCCATCAGCCTCCGCGTCGCTTCGTCGAGAACACCCGGCTCCCCGACGCCGTAGCGTTGCTGGAAGCGCGAGAGCGCCCTCGCCGTCGGGTCTTCAAAGGCGTCCGACACGACGGAGACATCTTCGCGCATGTAGCCGAACCGCTTGAGGTAGTTCTGCACCTCCTTGATGTCTTGATGACGGTCTCCCTCTTGGAGGTCGGGCAGGGAGCGGATTTTCCTTAAGTCGACCGGAATTTGATTTTGAGTTTTTTGTTGAGGCATGTGTGGATTCCTTTCATGGAGGATGTGATGTTGGGCGAGGTGAGTGCGAAACGATATGAGGGGAAGCGTGTTCCTTGTTGGCGCGGTGTGATCAGGCCGGGCAGTCGCTAACTTATCGCCGGTTTGTGGAGACGTGAGAATGTGGACCCATTTGGCCTGTCTCTGTTGAGGATGTCCGTCGTAGCCAAATGAGGCGCAACGATATCCCTCTACGACGAGCGTGTCAACAGAATTCTTCGGCCCGTGTGGGGACGGAGTAACACGCGTCGGTTCCGCCGCCGAATTCTACGAAGTTCGTGCGGCTGTCCGTCACGGCAACGCAGTCGAAGGGCAAGGGCGCGTCCGGCATGGCGGCGACCTCTTCAGAAGTCTGGCGCGCGACGCCGGCGTCGCGCGCAGAACTTTCGCCGCCCTGACATCTTTTGCCGCGCTTTCGGGCGGCAAAATCCGTGGTAGGCGCACAACTGGCGGAGAGTGGAAAATGAGTGTTGCAAAAAACTGCGGGCGCGGTTAGATTGTCGGCGGTTCAACCGAAATTATTTCAAGGCGGAGGTCTCCCCAAAGCGGAATGGCACTCCTCCTGAATGCGCTGGAGGTAGATGCGAAGTGCCAACCGGAACATGCCCCGAATGTGATGCGGATGTGCACGTTGATACAGACGCCGATAAGGGCGACGCTGTCGCGTGCGAAGAGTGCGGAACGGAACTCGAAATCGTCGGACTCGACCCCGTCGAACTCGACATCGTCGAAGACGACGATCTGGACGATGACGACGAAGACGACGAATTTTAAAAGGCAGTGACGAGTGACGAGTGACAAGTGACAAGCGGGAAGAAAGTAAAACGTGAATCGTCAACTGTGAATAGAGAAAGAAAGTTCTTTCTATTTACGATTGACGATTCACGGCTTTTCTAACTCGTCACCCGTCACTTGTCACTGCTTTTAATATCCAGGGCGGCTCTGGCGGACGTTGAGGCCGGGCGGAGCCGTGATGCGGAGCGGGTGGAAACGACCGTCGCGGCGTTTCTCTTCGGGCGGGTAGAAGGCCAATATGTAGGAAGAAGTCACCTCTTCGGCCAGCGTTTGGAAGAGGGGGCCGAAATCTTTTTCGGTCGCGTAGGCGTTGGAGCCGCCGGTCTTTTCCGCTAGCTCGCTGACATCGAGGGGCGTGGGTAGCGGCGCGTGCGCGTGTGCGCCGCCGCGCATCGTGAAGAGGCGCGAGAAAGACGGCAGCGTCACCGTATAGACGCTCACCTCCGCCGCGTTGGCGCGCTCGATGACGGTCTTCGGCGCAACCGTGTCGCCCACCGGAAAACCGTCCGTGACGACCACCACCGCGCGCTTCATCAAGCGACGCTCGCGCGTGCGCGGCGTGTGTCGTGCGAGCAGGCGGATGGCGTCGTCAACCGCATCATAAGTGTGCGTCGAGAGGCCGTTGGCTTCGCGCGCCAGACGCGTGAGAGCGCGTTCGAGTTTCTCCGCGTCGTTGGTGAAAGGTTGCAGCACGCGCGCGCTCATGCCGAAGGTCATCACGGCAAAGAGCGATGTGCGGTCGGAGAAGCGGCGCAGGAACAGGCGCATCGCGCTCGCCAGACGCTCCATCTCCTCCGGCGTCATGCTGCCCGACACGTCAATCGCAAAGACGATGGCGACGGGGCGCGGCGTGCCGCTCTTGCGTTCGACGTTGAAGAAGGCGATGGGACGCTCGACGCCTTCGTCATAGACTTTGAAATCCTCCGCTTTCAGGTTGCGTACGGGTCGCCCCGCGTCGTCCGTCACGGTGACATCAACGAGCACGAGGTCTGTATCGACGCGCAGGACTTCGTCCGACTCGTCATCATTCTTCTGCGCGGGCGTGACGCGACGCGGGCGTTGTTGCTGCTGTTGCGGCATCGGCGAAGGCGTCTGAGTTTCGGTTTGCGGTTGCTGGCTTTGCGCGACGGGCAGGGAACCGGAGAGCGCGGCAAAGGCGACGACGCACGCGGCGAGCAGCGCGTTTCTCACGCGACGCGCCCGAACGGGAACTCCGGCAGCGGCGGGCGACGAAATTTTTCGGGGACGCAGCATAAAACTCGGAAGCGAACTCTAGTCAGAGAAGTTCAACGTCGTGCAGTCGCGGATTGTTTCAGCAAACGCGCGAGGGAGTGCGCTCATTATACGGAGTCCGGCTGCCCGGTGTCACCTCCCACGCCTCCTGCGCTCGTGTCGCAAGGCAACAGGGAGCGGCGCGCGGCGCATCAACTAGAAGGCTCGCGGGCGGCGCGTGTCAACGGCGCGACTCTCTTCTATGTATAATCACGCCGCCCGAACGGGAGCAGGACGCGCCGGAGAGCAAGCACTTCGCAAGAGAGATTCAGGACATGAGTTTGAACAGACATAAAATTATCCGCGTCATTATCTACAGACATAAAATTATCGGCGTCATTATCTTTTTACTGACGCTGCTCGCCGCCGCCGCGAGCGTCGCGGCGCAGAAGAACGGGACGACGGGCGGCATCAAGGGCAAGGTCAAGACCGAGAGCGGCGCGTCTGCGGAAGGCGTCCGCGTGGCCGCGCGACAGGGCGAGCGCGAAGTGGCGACGGCGACGACGGATCGCAAAGGCCAATTCGAGATCGCGGGGCTCGCGGCGGGGCGTTACAGTCTCACGTTCCGCAAGCAGGGCTTGAGCGTCGCGGAGATCAAAGATTTTGAGGTCGTCGCGGGCAAGTCGCGCTCGCTCGGCGGCAATCTCGTGATGCCGGTTGACGAAGGCTCGCTCATCTTCGTCAAGGGCAGCGTCTTTACGGAAGCGGGGCGGAGCATACAGGGCGCGCAGGTGGAACTGGCGCGCGTGCGGGAGGACGGCACGATCAAGAAGATTGACGGGCGCGTCTCGACCGAATCAGGTTCTTTCTCCTTCCGTCTGCCCGTCGAGACGGCGCGCTACCGTGTGACGGCCAAGATGGACGGCATGACGGCGTCGAAAGATGTGGAAGTTGAAGGCGCGGCGGTGTATCGCGTCGCCCTGTCGCTCAAGCCTGCGCCTTAGCGGGGAGAGGAAGTTTCGCCGGAGATGGAAGAGGCTGCGCCACGCACGGAGAAGCGCGAAGAATTTCTGACCGCGCGCCAACTCGCCGCCATCCTACAGGTGAGCGAATCCACCGTGCGCCGCCTCGCGCGCGAAGGGCGCATCCCCTCCATACGCCTCACCTCACGCCTCC
>DASYMM010000138.1:0-11288 GCA_036009085.1 Pyrinomonadaceae bacterium
AGAATTAAAGTAGCTTTCACAAACAACAACCTCGTGCTAACCACAATCAGCCGACGGCCTCCTGAACGTCGCTGCCCGATTCGCTTTCTGAGTTGAGCGCACGCGCTAGGCCGTCCGGCTTCTCGAAGAATGGAGGAGCAAGAGATGGCTAAGCGAATCACCGAACGCCAGCGCCTCGCTTTCAAACTCGAATCCCTGACCGACACCGAAGTCAAAGAAGTGCTCGACTACATCTCGATCATGGAATCAATGCGCCGCGCGAACACGACGCCCGCCGCCTTGTGGGACGACGAACTGGTCACGCTCTTGGCGGATGCACGCGAAAACCTTCGCGCGCGGCAAGCCTTCGAGTGGGAATCCGCCAGACGCCGCGCCGACCGACGCGCCGACGCCGTGACGCCAACCCGCGTATGAATCGAACGCACGCTCGTTCGTTCTCAAAATCCATCCCGCCGCACGCCGCGCAGTGGCGCGCATCTTTGCGCGCTTTGATTTGCGTCGCGCTATTTTTCGTCGCCGCCGCAGGCCACGCGTCGGCGGCGGCGCATCTCCGCGCGCGGGCGAACGCTCTTCCGCAAGCTTCTCTATTAACCGTCGCTCAATCAACTCTGACGTCGCTCCAACGCGAAATCGAAAAACAACGCGTGCAACTCGCTTCCGGCGACGCAGAAGAACGTCGCGAGGCCGTCACGCGGCTCGGCGCGATGGCGCGTGCGGACAGTTCGCGCGCCGCGCTGCCCGCCCTCAAAGATTCGTCCGTCATCGTGCGCGCCACCGCCGCCCGCGCAATCTTATCTCTGCCCGCCGGTGAAGCCGCCGCCGCGCTGCTTCCTCTGCTCTCCGACAAAAACGAATTTGTGCGACGCGAAACCGCCTACGCCTTGGGACAGACGCGCAGCCGCACGGCGGTCGAAGCGTTGGCGACCGCGCTCGCGCGTGATAAGGAAGCCGGCGTGCGCGGGGCAGCAGCCGTCGCGCTGGGACAGATCGGCGACGAGGCGGCCGTGCCGGTTTTGACCGAAGCCATCGGACGCCGCATCGCGCGCACAGGTTTCCTGAATCGCATCACGTTTCGCCGGACGGAAGAGAACGAGTTTGTGCGTCGCTCGGCTGCCGTCGCGCTCGGCCAGATGAAAAGCCGCGCGGCAGTGCCCGCGCTCATCGGCGCGCTTGCCAACGAACGCGCCGGAGACGACGTGCGCCGCGAAGCCGCACGCGCGCTCGGTTTGATCGGCGACCCCTCCGCCATCCCGACCCTGCGCGCCGCCCTCACCGCGCGCGACCCGTATCTCACAGAAATCGCCTCCGAAGCCTTACGTAAACTCGAACCGGCAAAAGTTGGTTGAAGCAGCACTCAGACAGCGAACAGATTGGAAAAAGCGAAAAGCCGGAGGCGTCGAATGCGCGCTCCGGCTTTCGTGTTGTGTCGTTCGAGTCGGCGGTTAGCTTTCAGACTTTTCGCCGCGCCCCTGACTCTTCCGCGCTGCTTTGGTCTGCGGAATCGGCAAGGCCACGCCGCCCGACTTGGCCTCTGTTTCCTCGGAAGTTTCCTCCGCCGTGCCGACCTCGCTGATTAAGGCTCCGCCCGAACGCTTCGAGAAGACGAGTTTGTTCTGTCCGTCGAGCAAGTCAACGTAAACCAGATCGCCCAGTCCGACTTGATCCGTCGCCACGAGATTCGAGAGCGGGTAGACGAGGAATCGTTCAATCGAGCGTTTCAGATGGCGCGCGCCGTACTTGTAATCAATGCCCTCTTTGAGCAGCATGTCCTTCGCCGCGTCGGAGCATTGGAAGACAAACTTCGTCCCGGCGGAACGCATGATGCGATCCTGCACGGAGGCGAGTTCGAGTTCGAGAATCTGGCGCAGGTGGTGCTCTTTGAGACTGCGGAAGACGACCACCTTGTCAATGCGGTTCATAAACTCCGGCGAGAACTTGCGCCGCGCCGCTTCGACCGCCGTGCGATAAATTTTCTGATCAACTTCCGAATCGTTCGGATTCTTGTCGCCCTTCGTCGGCACAAAACCCATGCCGCCGGAGATCAATTCGGACATCTCCCGCGCGCCGAGGTTTGAGGTCATGATGACCATCGTGTGCGAGAAGTCCACGCGGCGGTTGTCGCCGAGCGTGAGCGTTGCTTTGTCGAGAATGCCGAGCAGGAGTTGCCACAAGCTGTCGGAAGCCTTCTCGATCTCGTCGAACAGGACGAGCGAGAGTTTCGTGTCTTCCGTGTGGTAACGGTCGAGGTTCTCCTGCGTCAACATCGGGCTGGTTTCGCGATGGCCGAGGTAGCCCGGAGGCGAGCCGATCAGTTTCGCGATCTCGTGCGAATGCTGAAACTCCGCGCAGTCAATTTTGATGACCGCGCCGGGGTCGCCGAAGAGAACTTCGGCAGCCGCTTCGACCACGCGCGTTTTGCCCGAGCCGGTGGGGCCGAGGAATAGCATCGTGCCGACGGGGCGGTTGAGCGGGTTCATGCCCGCGAGAAAAATCTGGTAGAGGCCGCTCATGCGGCGCACCGCACGCTCCTGGCCGACGATGCGCGTCGAAAGTTTTTCTTCAAACTCTTGTGCGCGCGGACTCTTTTGATCAGGGTCAAGAAAGACCGTCTGGGTTATTTTCTTCTGTGTTTCCATTGCTGCCATCATCGCGACCGTCCTCCTTGCCTGAGCGTTACGGGGAGCTTGAAATAAGCTGCTCGGGCGACCTCCTGGCCGCCATACCTCCGTCCTCATGCAAAGAACGATCCATTCATATAATTGATGCACCGGGCGCGGTGCCGGTTGGCTTTGTTGCGCCGCGCGCTCTCCGGCGTTCGAGAGTAGGAACACTATATAACCGACCTCATGCGATTTGTCACCACAAAATATAAGCCGCTCCGAAACTTTTTTGCGACATCTGACAAATTCCGTACACTGACAATTAGCGGCAGAACTCGACTGACAAATTACTGTCTTGGTGCATAAAATTGAGCCGACGCACCAACAGGTGTAAAGCTAAAAGTAAGAGGGCGCGTCGAAATTTCGACGCGCCCTCTCGTTTGTTATTCACCTCGTCCCGCTTCGCGCCCTTAGTCGTAATACTCCAGACCGAGATGCGTGATGAGGTCTTCGCCGCGCAGGTGGCGCAGGGTGTTTTTGAGTTTCATCAACTGGATGAAGATGTCGTGCTCCGGGTAAAGCTTGGGCGCGGTCATCGGCGACTTGAAGTAGAAGGAGAGCCATTCCTGCACGCCCTTCATGCCGACGCGCTGCGCGAGGTCTAGGAAGAGCGCGAGATCGAGGACGAGCGGCGCGGCGAGGATCGAATCGCGGCAGAGGAAATCAATCTTGATCTGCATCTTGTAGCCGAGCCAGCCGAAGATGTCTATGTTGTCCCAACCCTCTTTGTTGTCGCCGCGCGGCGGGTAGTAGTTGATGCGGACGACATGTGAGAAGTCTTTGTAGAGTTCGGGGTACACGTCGGGTTGCAGGATGTATTCGAGGACGGAGAGCTTCGATTCCTCTTTGGTCTTGAAGGATTCGGGGTCGTCCAGAACCTCGCCGTCGCGGTTGCCGAGGATGTTCGTGGAGTACCAGCCGTGCAATCCGAGCATGCGCGATTTGAGGCCGGGCGCGAGGATCGTCTTCATCAAAGTCTGGCCGGTTTTGAAATCCTTGCCGCAGACGGGCACGTTGTTTTGGTCTGCGAGTTCCATCATGGCGGGGATGTCCACCGTGAGGTTCGGCGCGCCGTTGGCGAAGGGGATGCCGAGTTTGAGCGCGGCGTAGGCGTAGATCATCGAAGGCGCGATGGCCTTGTGGTTGTCGCGCATCGCCTGCTCGAAGGTCTTGAGATTTTTATAGACGGCGTGCTGCTTGAGGAAGATTTCCGTGGACGCAGCCCACACCATGACGAGCCGCGCGCACTTGTTCTTGCGCTTGAACTCTTCGATCTCCGCGATCAACTGTTCGGCCAGATCGAGCTTGTTCTTGCCCGTTTTGACGTTGTCGCCGTTCAGACGCTTCACGTAGTTTTGATCGAAGACGGCCTTCATCGGCTTGATCTTTTGCAGAGGCGTCTTGAGTTTCGAGAGCAGTTCTTTTTCGAGCACGCCCGCGTGCATGGCGGCGTCGTAGGCGGAATCGGGGAAGATGTCCCACGCGCCGAAGACGAGGTCTTTCAAGCCCGCGAGGGGCACGAAATCCTTGATCGCGGGCGAGCGATTTTCGGTGCGCTTGCCGAGACGAACCGTGCCCATCTGCGTGAGGCTGCCAATCGGCTCGGCCAGCCCCGCCTTGATTGCTTCGACGCCCGCGATGAACGTCGTGCTCACCGCGCCCAAGCCGACGAGCAACACGCCGAGTTTGCCTGTCGCCGGAGCGATCTCCGTCCCTTTTTCGACTGCCATAATTTGAACGTCATCCTTCACTTTGAAATATTATGCCTTGAGTATAAGTGGAGGATACGCGCACGCGCACGCTCGCGTCTCGTCAAATCTTGCGCATTGTCGTCGCAGAATTGCTGAAAGGCAGATGTCAGATGTCAGATGCTAGATGCTGGATGCTGGATGTTAGTGAGCAAGCGGGCTGGTTCTACTAACATCCAGCATCTATTTCGTCAGTGCGGAGCGAAAGGCGCGGGGCGTGAGTCCGTTGAACTGGCGGAAGGCTTTGCCGAAGTGGCTTGAGTTGGCGTAGCCGACGCGCGCGGCGATTTCGGTGACGGAGAGGTCGGTGGTGGCAAGGAGCATGCGGGCGCGTTCGATGCGGAGGGCGGCGAGGTAGGCGTGGGGCGGGAGGCCGGTCAGTTTTTTGAAGAGGCGCGCGAAGTGAAAAGGTGAGAGGTAGGCGGCGGCGGCCAAGTCTTCGAGCGGCAGTTCCTCCGCGAGATGCGCGTGCATCAACTCGACGGCGCGGCGGATGCGACGGTCAACCAAGCCCGCGCGGGAGAGTTCGAGTTCGTCCGTGCGACGGATGCTGGCGTAGCGGCGTAGGAGTTGGATCAGAATTTGGTCGACGAGGGCGGCGAGGATGAGTTCGTGTCCGGTTTCGGCGGCGCGGAGTTCGTCGGCCATGTCGCGTGCGAGGCGCGCGAGGCGCGGGTCGTGTTCGATGGCCTGCGCGGGGAAGGTGATGCGCGCATCGTCGCGCGTGAGGCGTGCGCGCACGGCGCAGTCGAGCACGAAGGCGGGAGCGACGGAGAGCGCGAGCGTCTCGACACGGCTTCCGCGCGCGCGGACGCTCTCGCCCGGCGCCGAGACGAGCAGACCCGACTCGCGCAGTTCGCCCGTGCGCCCGTCGCCAGCTTGCCAGCGCATCGCGCCGCCGAGCAGGAACAGCGCGGCGTAGGCCGGATGCGCCTCGCCGCCCGCCCACTGCGCACGCGCCGCCGTCGCGCGCCGGTAGTGAATCGCGTAGTGCTCGTTGACGAAAATTTTATCCGTCGAAGATGCGGAATCTGTCATGCCGGAAACGGAGTTTAGTTCAAAACTACAACCAGCCGCTCAACCCTCTGCGCCTTCGGTTTTAACTTTGCGCCTCCAGCGTGAACTGCTTTTCTCGCTGGAGGCGCAAAGTCAGGACGTAAGGCGCGAAGGAAGGTAGAAGGTGATTCTGTCACGCGTTTAAAGACGAGCAGTTGTTCCTATTGACGTTGCGCGCTGCATCATTCTTTCCTCTGTGACGCCGGATCGTGCTGCGCGCGAAAGTCGTCGAGTGCGGCACGCATGCGCGCCGGATCGTTGGTAATGATGGCGCGAAGGCCGAGCGCGCTTCCGCGTCTTGCCCAGGACGGATGATCGACCGTCCAGACGACACTTGGCAACCCGGCGGCGTGCGCCGCAGTGACCATGCGACGCGAGGCGAGCGCACGCCTGAGCGCGAGTTCGTCGGCACGCCAAGCGCGCGCGTGCCGAAGCAGCGAGCGCGAGGTGAGCAATGGTCGCAAGAACTCTCGTTTTAAGGTTGCTATCGTGCGCAAGTCCGGCGCGATGCGTTTCACCTCTGCGAGGGCAGGCAGCACGAAACTTCCTATCACGACGCGTCGCTCCAACCCATGCGTGCGAACCTCCGCGACGACTTGCTCCACGAGTTTTGTCATGCCGCCGGTGGAGTTTGTCACGTCGCGCGCCTCGCATTTTAGTTCGACGTAGAGCACGCGGCAGCGCGGGGCGATGGTTTGAAAGACGCGCGAGAGCGTGGGGATGGTTTCGTGCGCGTAGGCGTTTTGGGCGCGGGCGGGGAAGCGTCGGTTGAACCATGTGCCGGCATCAATGGCCGACAGAGCGGCGGATGAGAGTGATGCTATTGGAGCGTCCAGATGTAAGGCGGAGGTGCGCCGGAGCGTCGCATCGTGGATGACGACGGGGACGCTGTCGCGCGCGAGTCGTACGTCAAACTCGATGCCGTCCGCGCCGTCAAAGAGTGCGCGCTCGAAGGCGGCGAGCGTGTTTTCGGGGGCGACCTTCGACGCGCCGCGATGGCCGACGACGAGCGGGAAGTTTTCGTCGGAGAGTTCTGAAAGCGGCGATGCTTTGCGGGGCGTCGTGTTTGTCGGAGCGCCGGGCGTCGCCTGTGGCTTGCGTGGTTTCATCTCGAACAATAGACGCGGTAGTCGAGTTCGGCGAAGAGGTTGTCGCGCGCTTCGACTTCGGTAAGCGAGGCGAGGTTGATGTCGCCGCGTTCGATGTCGGAGACAATGGTGTTGAAGTATGCGATGTGCGTGAAGAAGCGGCGCGTAGCGTAATCGGCGGTGGTGTCGTGGGAGATTTGAAACGCCCAGTCGCTCGCCTGGGCGAGGAGCAGTTCGCGCGCGGCCTGATTGAGCGCGCGTGTGGTTATCGCGTCGGGGAGCGCGGAGTATTGATCGGCGAGCGCGGTCATGCGCGCTTCGGCGGCGTGCTGTAGCGGGTAGAGCCAGGCGTTCGTGTCGTTCAGCCAGACTTTGTAATAGCCCTCCGCGCCCCAAGAGGAAGGCGAGAGGCGTTGAGTTTGGAGGCGCGTGTGCGAGTCGAGATAGTCGGCGGGCGAGAGGGTCGTGATCTCGCTCTGGCGTCGCGCGAGTTCGCGGAAGACGTGTTCGAGAAATTGGACGCCCTCGAACCACCAGTGGCCGAAGAGTTCTGCGTCGTAGGGCGAGGTGATGAGCGGCATGTGCCCTGCGGCGGCGTCGCGCTCGCGCGCACATTGTTTGATGCGCTCGTCAACGAAATGCGCGGCGTGGAGTGCGGCGCGGCGACGCGCGCGGCGTGGGCGATAGGGCTGCTTGCCGGAGAGCGGCACGTCGCGGCCTGTGACGCGATGATATTTGAGGCCGAGGTGTCGGCGTTGGCCGTCGGCGTGGAGGTGCGGGAGTAGGTATTCGAGCGGCGCATCCCAACCGATGTCGCGATAGAACTCTCGATAGTTCGCGTCGCCCGGATAGCCGATGATCGAACTCCAGACTTGTTGGCTCGTCGCGAGGTCGCGCGCAAACGCGGCGACGCCGTTCGAGCATTTGACGGGCGCATAGACGCCGTGGCGCGGGCGCGGTTCGCCGTAGAGGATGGCGTGCGTGTCGGCGATGAAGTATTCGAGGCGGGCGTCGGCGAGAAGCGTCTCGATGCCTTCGGCGTAGGCGCATTCGGGGAGCCAGATGCCGCGCGGGCGGCGTCGGAAATGCTTTTCGTAGTTGGCGACGGCGAACTCGATTTGCGCGCGGCGCGCTTCCACGGTGGAGACGAGCGGGAGAAAACCGTGCGTTGCGGCGCAGGTCATGATCTCGCAGACGCCCGCTTCTTGCAGTTCGCGAAAACCGCCGACGAGGTCTTGACGGTAAACTTCGTGCCAGAGTTCGACGGCGCGCGTGAGTTGTTGGCGATACATGCGCGCGGCGGGGAGAAACTCGCGTGCGTCGCGGCGGGTGCGTGCGATCTCTTTTTCGGCGAGCGCGGAGAGGTTTTCGAGATGGCGCGTGTAGCGCGTTTGCAGGAGCGGGTCGGCGAGCATCTCGCAGAGCGTGGGCGAGAGGTTCAAGGCGAGACGCGGCGCGGCGTTCGACGCTTGCAGAGCGTTGAGCGTGTCTAAGAGCGGGAGATAAACTTCGGTGATGGCTTCGTAGAGCCAGTCTTCTTCCAGAAACTCGGCGTGTTCGGGATGGCGCACGAAGGGCAAGTGCGCGTGGAGGATGAGACTGAAAAATCCGTGCGGCACAACTTGGAGATCAGCGATGCGGGTATTCGTTTGCGGCGTCGCTGTTGGCGTGATGCGTGCCTTCGGACGTGGCCTCGATTGAATTGAGGCCGCCTTGCGCGTTCGTGTCGCCGGCGGGCGCGTTCGTCAACCCGCGCGCGTAGCTTTCGTAACCCGCGCCGCCGAGGAGTCGCGCGAACTCTTCCGACTTGATGTGAAACTCCTGTTCGTCGGCCGACAGGTGCGACGCGCTATCGGGCGGCGTCTGCACCTCGTTTGAAGAGAGCAGGCGGACGAACGGGCGACCCGGCGCGTGGAACCCGACATCGGCGCGATAGACGTGGCGCGGATAGACTTCAAACCAACGCATGCGCTCCGGCGGCGCGTCCAGCACAAACTCCTCGCCGCTCTCGACCAGCACGAGACGCACCGCGAGCCTGTAATGCGCGGCCAACTCGCCGAAGGCCGCACGCAAAGCGGCACGCGGATCGCTGGCGAAACTCCAATAGAGAAACAGCTTGTTGGGCGATTGCAGGAGCAGTTGGATGGAATCGCGTTTGAGCGCGAGCGGCAAAGCGTCTTCGAGCGCGCTTGCGCGGGCGCGAGCCGCAGACGCAGGTTCGGCGTCGGTTGCGGGAGTCGCTTCGAGCGTGTCGTCAGGTTGCAACATCATCTCGCCTCGTTTCATGCGGGTTGCGTGTGTGCTATGCGGAGCGGGTTAAGTTGTAAGTGATTGCCCGCGCGGTGTCAACAAAAGCGTGTGATGGGAAGTGTCTTGGTTTCAGTTTCTCTTTGTGCTTCCTTCGTGTCTTGTGTCTTGGTGGTGAGCTACCTTTAAAAACATTCACCACCAAGACACGAAGACACGAAGAGGATAAATCAATACTGGCTTTCCGGCGCACGCCTGAGACTTGCCACCAGAGCCAGCACCGCCAGAGCTACGGCCACGCCTTTGATCGCCAGCACCCAACCGGAGGAAATCGGCGCGGGGTCAATTTCATGCAGACGCCAACTTTTCAGTTGCCCGAAGAAACTGTAATAACCGAGGCCGCACGCGAAAGCCCACGCCGCCGCGAGGTATCTCTGGCCGCCGCGAACGTCGCGCCCCGTCCGCCACGCGCCGTAGAGCAGAAACGCGCCCATGATGTAATCGTCAAACAGACCGGGCGGATACTCGCGCCAAGTGCTCCAACGGCGAACCGTCTCGCCAAGCGGGGCGAGGATGCCGCCAAGGATGGCGAGTCGCCTGCTGAAATTGATCGTCATAGTCTCCTTATCGTCAACTTGGAGCGCGTTTGAAAACTACTTTACGCCTTGTGTCTTAACTTTGCGCCTCCAGCGAGAACTGCTTTTCACGCTGGAGGCGCAAAGTCGGAACTTAAGGCGCAAAGGGTTGAGTGGCGATTCGTAGGTTGGAAATAAACTCTTAAGACGCACCGACGCTGCGGCTGCGACGTTCCAGCAGCAAAGTGTCGCGCCACACTCCGTTCAACTTCCCGATGCGCTCGCGCCTGCCGACTTCGCGAAAGCCGCAACTCAGGTGCAGCTTAACGCTCGCAACATTCTCGGGGAACACGCCCGCTTGCAGCGTCCAGATGCCGTTTCGCTCCGAGGCTTCGACGAGCGACTCAAGCAAAGCGCGCCCCACGCCACGCCCGCGCCCGCGCGCCCCCACATACACGCTCACCTCCGCCACCCCGCCATACACGCACCTGTCCGACACCGGACTCAAAGCCGCCCACCCCAACAACTCGCCCTCCGCGTCGCGCGCCACCAGACGCATCTTCCGCAGATGTCCCGCGTCCCACTTCTCCCACGTCGGCGCGCCCGTCTCAAAAGTGGCAACGCCCGTAGCGATGCCCTCAAGATAGATCGAGCGCACCGCCTCCCAATCCTCCGGGGTCATGTCGGCGACGACGTAGTTCATACTTTAAAGTTCTGCAACATAGCGATGAGCAATCCGATAGAACCAAAACCTTTCACCGCCGCAGACGCAGAGCGGAACGCGGAGTTGACGCAGAGAGTTAAATCTTCTTCTCTGCGCCTTCTCTGCGGCTTGGCTCTGCGTCTGCGGCGGTGAGTCTGATTTTCAATCATACTCAACGTTAGCGAATTAGCGGCGACCTGCTGCGGCGTTGTTGCCGCCGGAGACTTTTTTGAGGGTGATGTCGAGCGTGCCGATGTCCGTGTTGAGGCGTGCGCGGACGGGTAGACGGCGTGCGTCGTCCGTGATCCAGAGCGTCATTTCGCCTTTGCGGTCAACGAGACGATCCGCGCCGAAGATGCCCACGTCAACGCGCACCGTCTGCACGCGCCCGACGACGGACTTCATGCGCTTGCGCTCGCCGACCTTGACCGGAATGCGATAGACCGCCCCCGCGTCGCTGATGTCGAGTTCAAAGGTGCGACCGGGTTCGAGCGGCTGCGTGCGCAGAAAGTAGATGGCCGAGATGAGATCGTGCGAGGCGTTTTGGAGCGGCGTGGTGACGACGCGCGGCGCGGCCTGCGGATCGTTCGGGTTGCGCTGCGTCCACGTCAACAAATTGTGCGTGCGGTCGAAGACGGCTTCGCTCGTGCGCAGGCGTTTGCCCTGTTCGTCGCGCGTGGAGTTAGTCAGGATGCGGAACGTCGCAGGCTCGACGACGGATACAGAGTTGTAGTGAAAATCAATGCCGAAGAGTTTGCGAAACCAGCCCTTCGCCACCGCGTCGGCTTTGAAGACGAGATTGACCGGAGCCGCCGAGGCGGCAGCGGTGGGCGGCGCGCTTTTGTTCTCGGCTACGGGCGTCGCCGACATCAACAAAGTCGGCGCAGGCTTCGCGCGTTCGACCGTGAACTTGAACTCAGCGATGTTGATGCCGCGCAGCAGCAACTTGGAGAACTCGCCTTCGTAAGTCAGTTGTTCGTCAGGCTCGAACGGGAGCGGCTTCGGCGTGGCCGCGCGATCCGTATCCTTCGTCGTCGCCGTCGCGTCGTCGTGCGTGTGCGCGAAGGCGGCGGCGCACGACGCGCAGAGCGCGACGAGGACAACTAAAAAAGTGAGCCTGTGACGCAGCAACATAAATTCTCACCTCACCAGCAGAGCCTTGAGCGCGAGCACCGCCCACCCGATCAAAAGTCCGAGCGCGGCGCGATACT
>DASYMM010000139.1:0-2608 GCA_036009085.1 Pyrinomonadaceae bacterium
TCTTTTTCATTTTCCGTCCCTCACTAAAACTGACTATGAACTATAAAACTCCAGTGCAGTAACAAATGATTTCTTTGTGGCTTGGTGTCTTAGTGGTAAATGCTTTTTCAGAGTACTCACCACTAAGCCACTAAGTCACTAAGGAAGCACAGAGAGTTTCATCCGGCCTACGGCTTAACTTTTCGCGCCGCGTACAAACCGAGCGAGAGGTGCTCGACTTCGCCGCGCTCGTTCGACAGGAAGATCAGTTCGCCCTGTTCGTAGGTGAATCTGTCCTTGCCCGTCTTCGTGAGCGGAAAGTCTTTCCCGTCTTCCCTGACGTGCAGATTGTTCTCACGCACGAAGACTTCCCACACCTGCGGCTCGTGCGAAAACTTGCCGACGTAACGCTGCATCTCTTCCGCGCTCACGGCGAGCGGTGCGGGTTGCGCGTTCGTTTCCGGCTTGAGCGGCAGCAGGAGTTCCATAGCCTTCTGGCGCGACCGTGGGAGCGTCTCGCCGTTGCGGTTGGCGAGCACGACGACGGCGAGTTTGTGTGCGGGCACGAAATCAATGGTCGAGCCGTAGCCGCGCGAGACGCCGCCGTGCGAGACGACGCGCACGCCGCGCATCTCGAAGCCGAGCAGCCCGTAACCGTAAAACGCCCCTTCGTCGCCCGGCAGCGGGAACTGCGATGCGGGCAACTTCGAGACGACGAGCGGGGCGAGCGCGCGTCGCCCTTCGAGCATCCCTTCGTTCAGCATGGCGACGGCGAAGCGCGCGAGTTCGTTTGCGCTCGAATACATCGAGCCGCCCGGATACATCGCCGCGTTGTTGAAGACGGGGCGGATCACCTGCACGTTGCCCTGTTCGACGTTGTGCCCGAGCGCGAGCGGGTAGGTCATGGCGGCGAGCGGCCTGATGGCGGAGCGCGTCATGCCGAGCGGCTTGAAGAGGAGTTCGTCGAGCGCGTCTGCGTAAGGCTTGCCGTGCAGTTCTTCCAAGACGAAGCCGGCCAGCCAGTAGCCCGGACTCGAATACGAATAGACCTTGCTCGGCTCCGTGAAGAACACGTCTTCTTTCCAGGAACGTATGTTCCGGTTCAGCCCCGCGTCGTCGTTGGTGACAACGGGCGCGGCGAAGTCGCGAATGCCTGCTGACTGGCTGAGAAGTTGATGCGCCGTCAGCGCGGCGATTTTCGGCGGAAGGTTTTTGACGTAATTGCCGATGGGCGCGTCGAGCTTGATCTTGCCTGCGTCGGCCAAAGTGACGAGGGCCGCAGCCGTGAACATCTTCGTGGTGGAACCCATGCGAAACAGCGTGTCGGGCGTGACCGCCGCGCCGCCTTCCGCGCTCGTCGTGCCGAAGCCTTTGGCGAACAGTATGCGGTCGCCGCTCACGACCACGACCGACGCGCCCGGCGTCTTGTTTTCTTTGAGTTCGGCGGCGATGGTCTTTTCCAGTTCCGCAAAATCGACGGGCTTGGTTTGCGCCGCCATTGGGATGGCGAACAGCAATAGACAGCAGAGAGCAAAAATCGAACGCATAGATTTAATCAAAGCAGCCGGTCTTTTTTCGCGCTCGATCCGTTCGCGTTGACGGTGTAAATCAACGTGGAGGAGAATGTCGCGTTGTTCAAAACCATCTGTTAAACGTCAAGCGAAAGGGCAAGCGCGCGGCGTCGTCCGTCAACCGCGTCAAACGCGTTTCTTCTTAACGTGTGAGACGCGCGCTTAGTTTCAAATGACCGGGAGCCGCATCCATTCCGGTAAATGCGCGTATTCATTCTTATGGATCAAGCGCAGACGGACGCCGCGACGAGGAACAGTTCGACTCTATTATCGTAAACGGAGAGACGGGTCGCGCGCGGTGGCCGTAGCGATCTGCATCTAACATTCGGCGGGGAGGGCTGTGGGGATGAACGTGATACAGGTTCTCGGATTGGCGCTCGGTGCGGCGTGGACTTCCGGCATCAACTTGTACGCCACAGTGGCCGTGCTCGGATTGCTGGAGCACTACAAACTCGCGCACTTGCCCGGCGGTCTGCACGTGTTGGACAACCCGCTGATTATCGGCGCGGCGATTTTTCTTTACGTCGTCGAGTTCTTCGCAGACAAGATTCCCTACGTGGATACTGTCTGGGATGCGTTGCACACGTTCATACGCGTTCCGGCGGGCGCGGTGCTCGCGGCGGCGGCCACGGCGGACATCAGCCCGACGGTGCAAGTCCTCGCGTTGCTGCTCGGAGGCGGCCTTGCGCTCTCGACTCACGGAACGAAGGCGACCGTGCGGGCAGGAGTTAATCTTAGCCCTGAGCCGTTGACGAATTGGTCGCTTTCGCTCTTGGAGGATGTGCTCGCCATCGGGGCGGTGGTGCTGGCGGTGGTCTATCCGGTCGGGATATTGGTGGTCATATTGATCTTTCTCTTGCTCATGGTCTGGATTTTGCCGAAGGTGTTGCGGCGTATCCGCCGGATGTTGAAAGCCGCCGGAGACTTCTTCAGAGGCCGGACGCTGGAAGCTCGCTAAATTAAAATAAGTTCGACTTAAGAGGACGCTTCGGTTCTTCGCCCTTGAAAGGGCTGGCAGAAAAAGAAGAAAGCGGCGGCGCAGTGCAAGTTACTTGCAC
>DASYMM010000140.1:0-7409 GCA_036009085.1 Pyrinomonadaceae bacterium
CGCTGTATCCCTTCATGAGTGGGCGCGATAAGCAACAGGCTGCCGGGCGCATGGCGCTAAACAGGGGAATAGCAAGGTAACGGCGATGGGGTTTTAGGCAAAGTCACGGTGACGAGTGTAAACAGCATCGTTGATTCTTCATTATCCAAAACCCCCAGACATGAGCGTCTAACGCTGCGGATAAGCCGCAGGCGCAAGCGGCGTTCATAACGGACGCGCTGCCCACGAATCGGGTTAAGCTCCTTATTAGGCCGCCCCAGAGTGACGGGGTGAAAACTCATGGGTCACAGCCCGCCGCGTTCAGGCAGTGCTAATGTCCAATAACACTCTCCCACACAATTATGAGCCGCCTCAATCTTGCGAATGGCATCCAGCCTGATTTGGGTCGGGTGCATGCAGTTGCTAGGTAGCCCTCGCCATTTAACAACACAATCTGCGTATCCTCCCGCTGATAATGGCACTCCACTTCCAAGACGAGATTGTACTGGCGGAATGGTTATGGTTCCTGTGCGGAACTCTTATGTTTCCGCTCTGGTTATGTTTAGGCACAAAACAGCTCGTTATGAGCACCTCTGCGGAAATCTTATGGTTCCAGGAGCGGTTAAGTTTCGGTAACAATCACAGACGCGCGCGTGAGTATCACTTTGGCGGGAACGTTTACGCTAAGAAACGCGAAGGGGAACGCGCCGCTCAAGCGTTTAAAGATTATGATAAATTTATCGAGATTAATTTTCTAAAGATGAAAGAAGCTGTCGGGCATCTCTTATTTCTCGTGCCTCTTCACTAAAACGTCGAAAAGCATTTTGATACAACCGCATTCTTGTAGCATCTCTTTCAAGGGTAAGTTGCCCCAATTCCCTTTGCGCATCATCAGAAATATCAATCAGCTTTCCTATCTCATCACGCGCAGCTTGCAGGCTACGTTCTTCGACGGGAAGTTTTTGGATTTCTATTAGCGAGAGGCGGTGGCAGGTATCCCACAAAATAAAAAACCCGTCATCCAGGCCGACTCTAAGGTCATTCTTTAGAGTTTCAGGAATATACGGATTATTCATGGCATTGATATTTTCCTTCAGCACTAAGAGCTTAGTCGCCGCATTGTAGAGCAAGTCTGCCGTGTCGCTTCTCCTTGTTTCTTTTCTGGTAAAAAACCAGCCTTTAACCTCGACCTCCGTAAACTTGCCGGGAATTTGTAAGTGGTCATGGATGTACGTTTTAATATAATTGTGATCGCCGACTCGTTGAAAGATGTATAGACCTTGAGCCACTTGTCCCTCACAAAGAAGACGGTGCGCAAGTTTTGTTTTCTTTGTATGCGAGGGCATCAACTGTAAGGCTTGATCTATTTTACCCTCGCGCAGGAGGTGACTGGCAACCCAGTTTCTTCGGAGGACAATGACACTCGCGGCGAGAGAAACAGCCAGCACGGGGAACAGGATGAGCCAGATATAAAAAAGCGACATAGCGGCGAACGAGCCTTCTATTTTCTTATGTGAGTTTAACGGAACCCGCCAGCAAAAACGTGTGTAAAAGATATTACCGAGGGCGCGGGGTGTCAATGCTTGCTTAAAGCGTTGTGAGCGGGAGTTATTTTAATCAATCGCCGGGGAACGTTTTTTAACATTCATTAACAAGAAAAGCCGCGACGAGAATCTGAAGACAGTGATGAGTGACAAGTGACAGGTGACAAGATAAACTCTTTTTCGCTCTCGTCATCTGCCGCTCGTCACTTGTCACTGATGTTCTATCGCTCGGTTGTGCGCCCCGTCTTGTTTCGTCTCGCGCCAGAGACGGCGCATGAGTTGGCGTTGCACGCGTTGACGGTCGGGTTGAAGCCGGAGGGCGTGCGGCGTCTGGTTGAGAGGCGTTTGGGGCGGGAGCCGTTCGGGAAGTTGGAGCGGTTCGGTTTGAGTTTCGGTAATCCGGTGGGGTTGGCGGCGGGGTTTGATAAGAACGGCGCGGCGGCGCGCGAGTTGGCTGCGCTCGGGTTCGGCTTTCTGGAAGTGGGGACGGTGACGCATCTGCCGCAAGGAGGCAATTCGCCGCCGCGCCTGTTTCGACTCCCGCAGGATCGCGCGCTCATCAATCGCCAGGGCTTCAATAACGCGGGCGCGGCTGCGCTCGCCTCGCGTCTGCGGCGCGCGCGCCCGGCTTGCGTGCTTGGCATCAACATCGGCAAGAGCCGCGCGGTCGAGGTGTCGGAGGCGGTGGCCGATTATCTAGCCAGCTTCGAGCTTGTCTATCCGCACGCGGACTACATCACCGTCAACGTCAGTTCACCCAACACACCCGGCTTGCGCGAGTTGCAACGCGCCGACGCGCTCACGGAATTGCTCGCCGCGCTGCAAACGCGCAACGAAGAACTTTCGCGCCGGCGCGAACTGTCGTCCGGCGGCGTTCAGACGAAGGGGCGCGTGCCGCTGCTCGTGAAGGTTGCGCCCGATCTGGAAGAACGCGAGCTTGAGTTGATCGTGGATGTCGCGCGGCGCACGGGGATTGACGGGATCATCGCGACGAATACGACGACCGGGCGCGCGGATTTAACGCACACGCCGCCGGGCGTCGTCTCTTCAATCGGCGCGGGCGGGCTGAGCGGTGCGCCTCTGCGCGCGCGTTCGACGGAAGTGATTCGTGCGTTGTATCGTCTCTCGCGCGGAGAGATCAGGATCATCGGCGTCGGCGGAATCTTCAACGCGGCGGATGCGTGGGAGAAGATTTGCGCCGGGGCGTGCCTCGTGCAACTCTACACAGGGTTCATCTACGAAGGACTCACCGCCGCGCGCGACATCAACGAAGGACTGGCGGCGATTCTCCGTCGCGAAGGATTTCACACGCTCGACGAGGCCGTCGGATGTAGTGCGGAATAGCTGTCAGCCATCAGCCGTCAGCTATTAGCCGCAAACATACAAAAAAATGTCTGTAGCTATTAGCCGAATATGTATCACTTATGTCTTTGCTGATAGCTGACGGCTGATGGCTGACAGTCCCTTGACTATGAATAACAAACTCATCATCGCGCTCGACGTGGAGACGGCGGAGGAGGCGCGCAGGCTCTTCCGGCTGCTCGGCGCGGAGGCGGGCATGTTCAAGATCGGCTCGCAACTTTTCACCGCCGCGGGGCCGGAGTTTGTGCGTGAGATTACGCGAGCGGGCGGGCGCGTCTTCATGGATCTCAAGTTTCACGACATTCCGAACACGGTCGCCGCTGCGTGTCGTGAAGTTGTCAGGCTCGGGGTTTCGCTCTTCAACGTCCATGCGGCGGGCGGCGGCGAGATGATGCGGCGCGCGGCGGAGGCGACGACCGAAACTGCCGAGCGCGAAAGCTTGACGCGCCCCAAGTTGATCGCCGTCACGGTGCTGACGAGCGCGAACGCGGGCGTGCTTGTCGAAACGGGCGTGGTGGGCGAGTTGGAAGCGCAGGTGAAGAGGCTCGCGGAGTTGGCCGCTGCGAGCGGGTTGGACGGCGTGGTCGCGTCGCCGCACGAGATAGGGGCTGTGCGGTCGGTCGTCGCGCGCGAGGATTTTTTGCTCGTCACGCCCGGCGTGCGCCCCGCCAATTCGCCGCACGACGATCAGAGGCGCGTGTTGACGCCCGGTGAAGCCGTGCGCGCGGGGGCAGATTATATCGTCGTCGGACGCGCGATCTTGCGTGCAGCAGACCCGCAGCGAGCGGCGCGCGAGATCGTAGAGGAGATGGAGCGCGCCGCCGCAGAAGAATCAACAAGCAGTAAGTTGGAGTAGAAAAGCATCTGAGATGGCGGCGCATTTTGTGCGGTGGCGCGTCAATGTCACGGTCGCTGACAGGTGCGCGCGCGTAGCCGTGTGGTGTAAGCTAGCGAATATCGTTTCCCCCGTCGAAGGTTTAGGAACAGTAACGGTGCGCGCAGCGTGTAAGGCTGAACGCCTCGCGCCGGTGCGGGCGAGATGTGGGGAAGTTCGAGCGAACCTGCGGAAATGAGGAAGTTACTTTTGCACCGAAGACACAGATTGCTGCCGGCGACTCTCACGCTCCTGTTCGTACTCTCGACGCTTCCCGCGTCGCTCTTCGCGCAGCAGACTTCGAGCGTCGCCGCCGTCGCCAACGCCTCCGGGGCGACGGGCGAATTCTCTCTCGCACCGTATCAGCCGGGAGAAAAACTGACCTACAACGTCGCCTACTCAAACTTCTCAAGCGCGGGGCACATCGAACTATTCAACGCCGGGCGCGGCCAGTTTTTCAATCGTGAAGGCTTCGAGTTGCGCGCGCGCGTGCAGAGCGTCGGCGTCGTGCGCGCCGCGCTCTACGCGATTGATAGCGAGTACACGGCTTATGTTGACCCGCAAACCGGCCTTCCCTTTCGCACGCGCGTACAGAATTTCGACGCGGGAGGCGCGGCATTAACTTCGGCACTTTCGGGACAGCCCGCGCCCGCCGTCGAAGCCACGCCCGCGACATACGATCTGCTCTCCGCGCTCTATCATGCGCGCTCTCTGCCGCTCGCTGCGGGCGCAATCTATCGCGTCAGCGCGCAGGGCGAAGGCGTGCAGTACGAGGCCGAGGTGCGCGTCGTCGGACGCGAGACGGTGAAGACGGCGGCGGGCAGTTTCAATGCCGTCGTCGCACAGTTGCGCGTGCGCGGCGGCGCGGCGAGCGACTATCGCCCGCGCATCTATTTCACGGACGACGAACGACACGTGCCCGTGCTGTTGACGGCCAAACTCAAAACCGGGGAGCTTCGCGCAGAGTTGGCGAGTTCGGAAATGATCAACCTGACGCCGCAACAAACTCCTCCCGGCTCAGGACTCGTCGCCGAGCAGCCGCCGGGCGTGCAACCGGAGACGAGCAGAGTCGTCGTCCCCTCGCCCGCAGGCGGTGGCGGCGACGGGGCGGTCGCTGCCGGAGCGTCTGGCGCGGATTCGTCTAACCTTAACGATCTGCCGTTCAAAGTCGGCGAGCAGCTAAACTTCAACTTCTTCCTCGGCACGTCGCCGCAACCCGTCGGCATCGCCAGCTATCACGTGCGCGCGCGCAACAAGTATGTCGGGCGCGACGGCCTCTGGCTCTCCGCCACGATGGGCACGACGAACGCCTTGCAGCAACTCTTCCCCGTCGCAGACAAGATCGAAACTTACGTTGACGTGAAAACCCTGCTGCCCTTTCGCAGCCAGTTGCAGATACGCGAAGGCAATCATCGCTTGCAGGGCGTCGTCTCGCTCGATCAGGAACGCGGCGCGGCCACCGCCACAGACGGCAGCACCATCGAGATTCCGGTCGGCACCTACGACCTCGTCTCGGTCATCTACGCCCTGCGCTCCTTCGACCTGACGCCGCTCAAACGCAACGCCGTCTCCATCCTCATCAACAAACGCCCGCGCACGCTTTTTATCACCTCGCTCAGACGCGAGACTATCGAACTCGGCGGCAAAAGCATCCCCGCCTACCTGCTCGCGCTCGCCACAGACGAACCGCAGGGCAACCGCCTCAACATACGTCTCTGGGTCGGCTCCGACCGTCGCCGCCTCCCGCTGCGCCTCACGGCCACCACCCCCCTCGGCCCCGTCCGCGCAGACCTCTCCATCATCCCGCTCACCACCCAATAGAAATCCACCCCGCAAACGCGTCCGACTTCAACAATCAACCCGCCGCCTAAGTAGTGTCCGCATTTCATCTTTGCTCTGCGTAACTTCTGCGGGTCTCTCTGCGTCTGCGGCGGTGAGTGATAGTTGATCAATCACTTACCGCCGAGACGCAGAGTTCACGCAGAAGCGACGCAGAGAGTTCAATTCAATTTAGAACACGACCGCCGCCCTAAATGAAATTGAAAATTGATTTCAACTCGGCTATACTTCCTGCGCGGTTGAAGACAACCGACGACTTTCGACTTTTACTTTCCCCTGCTCTCCAAATTCAGAAAATCCGACGTAGCGCGGGCACGCCGGTTGAAGCGGTCAAGGATGGTTTCTCTGAGCGACAATTTCACGGACGTTTTAGCCAACGGCGGCGTGCGTGCCGCGAAGAACGAGCGCGGCGCGACGACTTTGAACACGCTCGCGCACGGCCTCGAAGCGCGCGTCGTGTCGGTGGATGGAGAGGGCGCGGTGGCGCGTCGTCTGATGGAGATGGGCGTGGTGCCCGGCGCGCCCGTGTGCGTCATCAAGGCCGCGCCGCTCGGCGACCCAATCGAGGTGCGCGTGCGCGGCTACCATCTCGCCCTGCGCCGCGCCGAGGCGCAAACTATTCGAGTAGTGACGAGTGACAGGTGACGACTGACAAGTCAGATAAAACAGTGACAGGTGACGAGTGACAGGTGACGAGTTAAAACAAAAGAGCCTCAGACCTGAAACTCGCAACCTGAAACCTGAAACCTGTTTTTATCTCGTCACTCGTCACTGTTTTCTTATGCCAACGACGCTGAAATCCCCTGCCCCGACTCATGAGCCGGTCGCGACGCTTGAAGCCGGAGAGGCGAGGCCGTTGACGATTGCGCTCGCGGGCAATCCGAACGCGGGCAAGACGAGCCTCTTCAACGCGTTGACGGGCTTGCGGCAGAAGGTCGCCAACTATCCCGGCGTCACGGTGGAGCGCAAAGAGGGGTTCTGGCATCTCGCGCCCGATTTGCCCGTGGCGCACCTCATCGATCTGCCCGGCCTCTACAGTCTCGACGCCAACTCGATTGACGAGCAGATCGCGCGCGACGTGATCACCGGACGCCTCGCGAGCGTCGCACGCCCCGATTGCATCATCGCAGTGGTGGACGCCACCAACCTCGAACGCAACCTCTATCTCGCCACGCAACTTTTGGAGACCGGACGCCCGCTCGTCGTCGCCCTCACGATGATTGACCTGGCCGCGCGCCGCAAACTTGAGATTGACACGACTCGTCTGTCCGATGCGCTCGGCGTTCCGGTCGTGCCCGTCGTCGCCACGCAGCGGCAGGGTCTCGACGCCCTGGCCGAAGCCGTCTTGAAAGCCGCGAAGTCATACCCGCCCGCCGTCGGCTGGCATCTCTCCGCAGAGGCCGAACGCGAACTCGACGCCCTAGCCTCTCTCGCCCCGAACGGCAACGGCACACACACGGAGTCGGAGACAGACCAGAGCGCGCGACGTTACGGCGCGCTCGTGGAACTCTACGCGGAAGAACCGTCGGAAGCCGTGACGGAGGAGCGACAGGCGGCGATCACGGAGGCACGCGCGCGGCTCGCCGTCGGTAATCCGCGCTGGTGGCAGGAGCCTCTGCTCGCGCGTTACGAATGGATCGAAGGCGTCGCGCGCGGCACGGTGCGCGACCACAAGCCTGGGCGCACGTCGCGCACAGATCGCATTGATCGTTTCGTCACACACAAATTTTTCGGCCCCTTGATTTTGCTGGCCGTCCTCTTCATCGTCTTCCTCACTATCTTTTCCTTCGCGCAACTGCCGATGGATTTGA
>DASYMM010000141.1:0-2475 GCA_036009085.1 Pyrinomonadaceae bacterium
GAATCGCCGTCGGCGGCGGTTTCCTCGCGCCACTCTTCGTCTGCCACGCGCGCATTTTCAACAACCAGGTTGAGCGCTTTGCGATTACGCAACCTATCGGCGATGCTACGTTCGCCTCCCTGCTTTGTCAAGGCAGCACGCACTTGCTCCGGCGTTTGTCGCATCGCCTGCGCGTACTCGTTAATTTCCGTCGCGACTTCTTCATCCGTGACCTCTATCTTTTCCGCTTCGGCGATGCGGTCCAGCAGCATCGAGCCGCGCACATCGCGCGCCGACTGCTCCTTCAAAGACTCGCGCACGCCTTGCCAATCCAGTTCCGCGGCGCGCGGGTCAACGCCTCGCGTCATCATATCACGCACGACCATCTCAAAGTTCTGATTCGTCTGCTGCTCGACGAAAGTCGCGGGCACTTCAAACGGGTGCGCTTCAGTAAGCTTGCGCATGACCTCGCCGCGCAGGCGATTGTCTGATTCATGTCGCGCCCGCTCCTGTAAATCCGCGCGCACTCTCTCTCTCAGCGTGTCGAGTGATTCAAACTCCTCGCCGAGACTCCTGGCCCACTCGTCGTCCAACTCCGGCAAGACCTTGATCCGCACCGCCGTCACCTTCGCCGTGTAGAGCACTTCTTTACCCGCCAGACCCTTTGAAGTGAAATCCTCTGGATACTTGACAGCAAAACTCTTCTCGTCGTCAGCCCGCACGCCCATCAGGTTTTCCGTAAACTCCGGCTGCACATTTGCTCCGCCCAATTCGACATCAACATCCTCGACGTTGATCTCTTCGGCTTCCGGCTCGTCCACGAACTTGCCGTTGAAGTCAACCGTCACGATGTCGCCCGCCTGCGCGGGACGATCTTCGACCGGCTGGAGCGCGCCCGCTTGCTCGCGCAAGCTTTCGAGCACTCGCTCGACATCTTCGCCCGTCACGGGACGCACGCGCCGCGCCGCTTCCAGTCCCTTGTACTCGCCCAGCTCGACCTGCGGCCAGACCTCCACGTGCACATGTACGTTGAACGGTTGTTGGCCCAGCTTATCCAGTCCCTCCGTGTTGTCCAGATGCACTTCGGGTTCGCCGATGACATCAAGCGCGTTTTCCGTGAGCGCGCGCTCGATGGCTTCGGGGACTAACTCGCGCAGCACTTCGCTGCGAATCTCATCTTTGAAGCGCGTGCGGACAACCGAGACGGGAGCGTGGCCGCGCCGAAAACCCGGCACGCTGGCGAGCTTGGCATAACGCGCTGCGATATTGTCGTAAGCCGAGCGCACGGCCTCCGCCTCAATCTCGATCTTAATCTCTTTACGTGTTTGCGAAACGTCTACGATTTCAGTCTTCAAAACATTTTCCTCTAAGGTTTGTAATTTTCGGCTGCGTCCTGGCCGGTGCAGGACTTGGCCTTTGACATCTCAATCGGCTTGAACAGGGTCGGGACTCTCTCGTTCGAGACTTTGCGGTTCACGTTATCGCCGGGAATCACCGCTGCGCCGCCCGCGCACTTGCCCTTCGTGTCCGAGACGGCAAAGGCATAGAGCTGGTCGAAGTTGCCCGGCACGCCGGAGAAGAGAAAGGTGTCGCTCGCGGAGACGGCGTTTGGGTCGGCCACCATCGAATAGAAGATGCTGAACTTCAGTTTCGGATACTGCCTGAGCCACGCCGCGCGAATCGCATCGCCGTTTGCAGAAGCGCTCGACTGCGCATCGAATTTGATGCCCTGAGCAATCTCAAGCAGCCGGTCTCGAAAAGCCACGGCGTCCGTAACCGGCACGCCCTCAGCCTCGCTCGCAACGGGCGCGGCGGCGGGCGTCGTTTGCGTAAGTGTGGGCGTTGCCTGCGCGGTCTCGCTTTGGACAGGCGACGCCGCAGCGTTCGCGGCTGCGCCCGCCTGCTTCGCCGGAGCATTGGCGTTGTTGCCGCTCTCGCCACGACACCCGGCCAGAAGCAGCGCCGTCATTAAGAGCGCTACGGCAACGTCCGAGTTAAATCTTATTCTGCTCACCAGAAACTTAAAGCCCGTCGTCGCGCGTCCATGTGGCGTTCAACGGGCGTTCCTTTCCGAACACAAACACAAGAGCGTGCGATAGAGCGTGCAGCACGAGAAAACTTTTTAATGCCGGGGGCGGGACTCGAACCCGCACGCCTTTCGGCACGGGCTTCTAAGACCCGCGCGGCTGCCAGTTACGCCACCCCGGCGAGCTTTTAGCGAACGAGTGAGATTAAAGGATTGATGTTTGAAAGTCTAGCAACGAGGCCGTGCGCCTCTCCCGCCGAAACGTGAAGCGGCGCGACTGCGTCAACAGTCGCGCCGCTTCACGTTTTATGACAGAGCCGCTATTTCTTCGCGCGCCGTTTCCGTTGCCAGATGAAGGCGACGGGGAAGACAGCGGCGAGGCCGAACCAGCCGAAGCCCATGCCGAAGAGTTTGGAGAGCGAGTTGAGCCAGCCGGTCTGCGTGCCTGCGCTTGCGCCTGCTGTGGGCTG